>JASFIG010000445.1:0-4035 GCA_050122795.1 Desulfobacterales bacterium | reverse complement strand
TTTGTTGCAAAACGCAGACTACGACATTGAAAGGACGCGACGCGGTATTGTCTACATAGATGAAATTGACAAAATCGCCAGAAAAACAGGCGCCTCTTCAGATAGTCGGGACGTATCGGGGGAAGGCGTGCAGCAGGCGCTTTTAAAGATACTGGAAGGTACGCTGGCAAGCGTACCCCCTAAAGGTGGCCGCAAGCATCCGCAACAGGACTTTATCAAGGTTGATACCACCCACATTTTGTTTATTTGCGGCGGCACATTCAGCGGACTGGAGAAAATTATTCAACGCCGCACGGGTTCCAAAGTTATCGGATTTGGCGCCGATGTGGGTCAGCATACAGGAGGAAATCCCGGCGACATCCTCAAGAAGGTCCAAACACAAGATCTGCTGCAGTACGGCTTTATCCCGGAGTTTTTGGGTCGCCTGCCGGTGATTGCACCGTTTCATGTTTTAAACGAGGCGGCCCTGATTCGGATATTGACGGAACCCAGAAACGCGTTGCTCAAACAATATCAGAAACTCTTCGAGATGGAAGGGGTTCGCTTAAGATTCACCACAGAGGCACTCAGAGCCATTGCCGCTGAAGCCATCCGGCGCAAATCAGGGGCCAGAGGGCTGCGTGCCATCTTAGAAGCATGCCTGCTGGATACCATGTTTGAACTGCCCTCAATGAAAGGGGTTCGCGAATATGTCATCAATGCGGATGCGGTCGAGGGACGTACCAAACCAATTGCGATTTATCAGCAAGCTGCGAAATGCGCTTGAGGCAGCGTTTTAAACGGCATGCGGGCAGCAGGATTCCAGCTCCACCACAGGTTTTCCGCCAACTCGCCCAGTCCGGTGATGCGTTGCGGGAGGTTGAAAAACATATTTTGTGGCTCAGGCAGGTTCATCTGTTGATCAAATCCGGATTTTCCGAAGCATAAGCCTCGATAAACACATCCACCAGGCTTTTAATGCGCTCCTGAATGAGTGACAGGTGCCGCATTCCCACCGATTCGGTCTGCCAGGTAATCGAAAAAGCCTCGGCAGCCGGATCGCGTTTCAAGGAAACCAGCTGGCGGAGGTTAAGACGAATGGCGTACACGTATCGTTTTTTGACATCGACTTTTTCAATGGTTTCTTCCTTTTGACCCAGTGCGGGAAATTGTTTTTTAGCGGGTTCCGGGTCCGCAAAACTCAACCTCACGTTCAAAATGCCCTCAAATTCGGATCGACTCGCGGCTTCTTCCGCTACAACCCGAATACCGGCCTTTTGCAGCTGCTGTTCGACGGTGGCTTGCAGGGCGCTTTCGGACAACCCCACTTTTGCCAGTTCAGCCTGCCACTCCGGCGCGACCGCATGAACGATCACAACCACCGCTTGAATCCCTTTTAATGTGCTTCGATCGCGGGCCTTGTCGTCGGCCAAACCGGGGCCCTTTAGCAGGGTTACGGTCAGAAACACGATGCTGAAAAGATAAATTCTTTTTATATTATTCCCCACGGCATTTACTCCCTCATGTATCGGGGCCAAACAAATACCCCGCGTTTATCGAATCAACGACAGGTGAATAAGATCCGCCTGTGTTCAGGTACGGCAAATCATGCGGCAAAATGCTGCCTGGCAAAAGTGAACCAATCTTTAAGCTGGGTCAAATCCCTATGGAGTTGTTCGCCTCAACTTATTCATGATCATCATAGGGTAAAGCTGTTTTCATTTTCTGGCCCGCATCGCATTACCAGTGGGGTTGATTGCCGATACGCTTGCCCATGACCTCAAGGGTTTCGGTTACCACCACGAAAGCATTGGGGTCGATTTTGCGGATCATTTCCTTAAAACGGGACAGCTCCGTAAGCGTGATGACCGAATAAAGAATGTGCAATTTCTGCCTGGAAAATCCGCCTTCACCCTCCACAATTGTTACACCTCTTTGCAATTTTTCCATTATGTGCCGGGAAAGTTCCTCCCAGCGGGAAGAAATAATCATGATGGCCTTGCGCTGGTTGAGCCCGATGACCACCAGGTTGACAAAGTAGGCGTTGATAAAGAAGTAAATCAGCGTATACAGCACGAGTTCCATCGGCAGGCGCATCAGCGCAACCAACAGCAAAATGGCGTGGAATGTCATTACGGTGGTGCCCGGCCGAATGGAAAAACGCTTGAATAAAATGATCGACAGGATATCCAGGCCACCGGCAGATCCCAGCGACCGCAGTATCATGCCCGAACCGATTCCCGTGATAATACCGGCTGCCAGGGCATTGAGGATCATGTCTTCAACCGGGAAAACCGGATAAGACCAGAACATCACCGACGCGAAAATAAGCATCCCCGCCAGACTGTACCAGAAGAAACGGCGTCCTACAAACATCCAGCCGATAACGAACAGGGGTATATTCAGCAGAAAATAGATAAACCCGATCGGCAGGGAGGGAAAGAGATAATGGCCGAAAAGGGATAGTCCGGTCACCCCGCCGGCCAAAAATTGCTTGGGGACCAGAATCCCCTTAATAGCGAGCGCGCAAATAACGCTGCCTGCGAAAATGAGCAACAAGTTCCACAAAACGGGCCATACTGCCTGCATTTCTTTCATCGAAAGCTTCTTGAGCAGCATTTCATTTTTCATTTCAATTCAACTCCCAGGCCGGGTTTAGATGTTGGATAAAGAATACCTTTTTTTAAAATGACAGCGCCTTCCGCGGGATCGTCCAGCAGATCCAGATGGCCGTCCAGATCCGCATAGATCACATTGGGCCGCGCCAGCGCGAAGTGCAAACCGGCTGCAACGCCCAGCGCCGATTCGTCCATGCACCCGACCATAGCCTCGAGGTTGGCCGCACGGGCAACCGCATTGATCCGCATTGCCTCGGCAATTCCGCCGACCTTCATCAGCTTTATATTGACCATATCCACCAGCTCTTTGCGGGCCAGTCGAAAGACATCCCGCAGATTCATGATGCTTTCATCGGCCATTACCGGTATCGGCACGGCATCGGTGATTTTACCCAGCAGATCAAAATCCGCCCGGGCGGTCGGCTGTTCGATCAATTCGAGTTTGGCCGGACGGGTTGCTTCGACAAAACGCAGGGCCTGTTCTTCGGTGTATCCCTGATTGGCATCAAAGCGCAGTTCTATTTTTGCCCCCATTTTTTCGCGCAGCTTTAAAACTTTTTCGATATCGTCTTCAACATTTTGTCCGCCTTTGATTTTCAAAGACCTAAATCCTTTTTTGATCCATTCAGCGGCCCGTGCAACCGTCTCGGCCAGGGGCATAATACCGATGGTGACGCAGGTCTTGATGCGAGTGCGAAAACCGCCCAGCAGCTTGTAGACCGGCAATCCGCAGGCTTTGCCCAGGATATCGTGCAGGGCCATATCCACCATGGCCACCGCCGATGGATGGGCGGGTAAAATCGGCGTCAGCTTCTCAATGATCAGGGCCAGCCGCAGCGGATCAGATTGTTTCAGGACCGGATCAATCACATCGCTGAAGCTCCGGATGACCGTCTGCGGGGTTTCACCGGTCACCTGCTTGTCTGGAGCGGCACACCCATATCCCATGAGGCCGGTGTTGGTCTCGAGGCGCAGGAAAATGTTGGTGGTCGACGCCACCCGTTCATAGGCAATGGTATAAGGCTCAACCAGTGGCAGCTCAACCGGCCAGATTTCCAGTCGGGTTATTTTCATGATCAGTAGTTCCGATGATGAATCTCTTCAAGGGTCAGGCGCTTTAAATCTTCGACAAAGGATACCAGATGTGCAATCATTATTTCCCAGATTTTTTCCCCCTTGGCGGCACTGGCCCTGGTCGGGTCGCCCATCACGCCGCTGGTTGATATCTTGCGGGTGTATGCGTACCACAGTACACCACGCTTGGAAGTAAAGTCCAGATAACCGCTGGAAAATTTCGGAATGTGCTTTTTGGCCTGATCCATCTGAACCAGATGGGGGCGCGCCGCCAGGCCGGTGCTGGTTTCAATTTCACCGGCATGCACATCATTGGGTGTCTCCACAATCTTATAAATGTCCACATCACTGGTCTCGCCGGTGT
>JASFIG010000444.1:0-4036 GCA_050122795.1 Desulfobacterales bacterium | reverse complement strand
GCCAGTGCAATAATTTTTTCGACATTGGCTGCATTGTAGGCGACATCGGCAACATAACTGACTTTCTGACCCGCGGTGATCATGGCAATCTGATCGGCCAGCTCCCCCAGTTGAAAGACCTTTGTCCAGCCGGAAACGGCTTTAATTTCAAATGGCGATGCGGGATCCATGTCGGTGTAAAGGGCCTGTTTAAAATCATTCAGCCATGAGCCGGTCTGCAACTCCAGCGCGGCGAGCGCGTCTTTGTTGATGTTGATATGGAAATGCTCTTTGATGGCCAGCCCCAGGCAGGGAATGCCGTGATCTAAAACGGCAGCGGAAATATTGAAAGTCGGGCTTTCAACCAGTACGTCTTTGAACGGCTGCTTTTCGGCCGTATCGTTTGGGAGGAATTCATTCCGGCATGCATATACTCTGGTCAGCAGGTAATCTTGATGGATTTCCGTCAGATGCAAGTTCAACCGATAGCGATAATTTTCAACCAGATTCCATGAATAGGCGGCTAATTTGCCCGCCACGTTTTTAAAAAAGTGGCGAGGCCCATACAGGTGCAGATTTTTTGCGCGGCCCAGTGCCAGGCGCAGGAGACGGTCAAAGCCGATGAAATGATCCATGTGTGTGTGGGTGACAAAGGCATGGCTGATTTTGAGAATGTCGCGGGCTGCCAGGGCCTGGTTGTCGCCGAGGTCGAATAGGATGGCCTTATTTTCAAAAAGAAAAGGGATGAACAGACCGGGGTCATCAAATGGCCCATTAATGAGTCGAGGATGAAAACGGGGGCGCATTATGCGGGCAAAAATCTTTTGATTTGCTGATGAATGTTCAGATAAATGTCCTCGTCGGATCCATAAATGTCAACCACATCTTTATGATGAATAAGCTTTTCGATGATAAAAGCTGTCAGAAAGAGGCTGACCACATGGGGTTGGGGAACCAGGTTCCGGATCGGGGACACCTGATAGTCGATTTCAAAATCATCGGCGCGGCCCAATTTTTCCAGGGCCATCTTTATTTGTTCTTCGAGGGCATTTTTGTTGGTGGTTTCGACAAGATCGTCATCAACCAGTTTCATCGCAATCGCATTAGACAGAGGATCAATACAATCTTTGATCGCATTTATGGCAACCCTGCGGGTACGTTCTTTTTGAGACTCGATTTTGGAAAGAATATTGGCTTCGCGCGTACTGGGCCGAAATACTTTTGCCATGTTGTCACCTTATGTTTAGCGTCGCTGTAAGTGTTGATTCAGTAAAAATATAATGGGTAACGCTGTTGTTTGCAAGCAAAATATTATGGTGATATCCGCCTAAAGTTTTTTCCAAAACTGCCCGATATCATTCCTAATGACACCTTCATTGCGCACAAACTGCGCACCATAATACACAAAACTCTTTATTCAGGAGCGAATCGGTAAAAATGGCGACGGTAACCAATCCCCGATTAACCCGCACTGCGCAACCCAAAGACGGTTTACTGTCATCGTCAATCCAGAATTCTGCAGAACAATTCAATCAGGTGGCCGAGCATCTGGTTAAAAATGCCTATCTGACCGATAAACAAATCGAATATGCCCGGCGCGTTCAATCCAAGCTCGAGCAATCGCGCCCCTTGCTGCAGGTTATCAAAGAGTTGAAATATATCACCGGCGATCAAATCGGGCAAGCGCTTAGAAGGCATCCGCTTTCCATCCGAATCGGCGAGTTGTTGGTGGAAATGGGGCACATCGCTGCTTCCGATCTGAATGCGGCCCTTGCCATCCAGGCCAAGGAAAAGGCAAAACGAAAAATCGGTGAAATTCTTATTGAACGCCAGTCCATCCAGGAGCATGTATTGGCTGAAGGGCTGTCTTTGCAACTAGGGGTGCCCTTTGTCCAGCCGGAATGGAGCAGCATCGATCGCAAACTGTTCGCGCGGGTGCCATTGAAATGGTACGAAACCCATCATTTGCTGCCCATTGAGGCTAACGGTGGGGCCATTACGGTAGCCTTTGTGGATCCATTGGATCAGGAAGAATTGCAGGCAGCACGCCAGGTATTCGGCGACCATCTGGTTGCCGCAATTGCCTGTAAAAGCGCTATCCAGGAAGTGATTCATAAAGCCCAGCGTGCTGAAATAAAAAAGCAGGTTTCGGCCCTGGATGAGCAGTTTATCGTTAAACTGGTGGATGACATTATTCTGGCGGCCATCCAGAGGGACGCCAGCGACGTCCATCTGGAGCCCTTGAAAGCGCACTTGCGCGTGCGCTTTCGCCAGGACGGCGTTCTAATGCATTTTGAAGACTATCCGCCGGAAACGGCTCCGGCAGTGGCCAGTCGCATCAAGGTCCTTTGCGAGGTTGACATAACCGAGAAGCGTCGTCATCAGGGGGGCCGCTTTTTCTTTGACCACCCGGACGGACAACTGGATATACGGGCATCCTTTTACGTGACCGTGCATGGAGAGAAGGTTGTGCTGCGGCTTTTGAATCGTCATGGCCAGTTGCGCAAAATTGGCGACCTGGGACTGTCAGGGCGCATTCAGAAGCGGTTTGTTGAAGAAGCACTGGATATACCCAGCGGGGTCCTCCTGTTTACCGGGCCCACGGGTTCGGGCAAAACAACCACCGTTTACAGTTGTCTGCACCATATCACCAATCCCCAGATGAGTATTGTAACCGCAGAAGAGCCGGTGGAGTCCGTCATAGACGGTATATCCCAGTGCTCTATCAATCCAAAAATCGGGCTCACCTACGAGGAAACGCTACGCCATATCTTGAGACAGGATCCGGATGTTATCGTGATCGGCGAAATTCGCGACAATTTTTCGGCCGAAGTCGCCGTGCAGGCTGCTCTGACGGGGCATAAGGTGTTAACGACATTTCATACCGAAGACAGCGTCGGCGGCCTGATTCGTCTGCTGAACATGTCAATCGAGGCCTTTATGATTTCCTCAACGGTGGTCAGTGTGATGTCCCAGCGCTTGTTGCGAAAGGTATGCTCACTTTGTGCAACGCCCTACAGGCCCACTTCGCAGGAGTTGCAGCGGCTGGGACTCTCATTCAATGACATCACCGGAGCCGAGTTTCAAAAAGGTCAAGGATGCACCAACTGCCAGCACTCCGGGTACAATGGCCGCGTCGGGATCTATGAGCTACTGATTCTTGATCAGCTGGTCAGGGATGCCATTTTGGAGCACAGGCCGAGCAAAGAGCTGCGCCAGATCAGCACCCAGTCCGCCGGTCTGATAACCTTACTGGAAGATGGCATCATCAAGGCCGCCGAAGGGATTACCACAATTGATGAATTGTTGCGCAGTCTGCCACGTTTGCAGCCCCCGCGGCCGTTGGCAGAATTAAGGCGCTTGATTTAGGAGATCGCAATGGAAGCACAAAGTTCCCTGGTGGGAATGATTGAAAATTACGCCACGAAGGGAAGCATTAAGTTACCGGCCTTTAATGCCACCGCGCTGCGCATTCAGAAAGAAGTGGCCAAAGAGGATCCGGATTCGCGATTGATTGAAAGACTGATCGTCAGTGATCAATCCCTTACCGGGGAAGTGTTGCGTGTCTCAAATTCTTCCTTTTACAAAGGGCTGGCTCAGGTAAACACTATCCGGGATTCCCTCATTCGCCTGGGAACCAAGGAGGTATCCAATATCGTCACCCTGGTTGCCCTGCAGCATAATTTCCAGTCCAAGATTCCGCTGATCAATCAGATCATGAAAAAACTCTGGCGTCATTCAGTGGGGTGCGGCATGGGTGCCAACTGGATTGCCAAGGAGACCCACCTGGAAGCCATCGCACATCAATCTTTCATCGCCGGACTGCTTCATGATGTGGGCAAATTGTATATCTTGAAAGTTATCGATGGTATGGTGGCGTCTAAAGAAATCAATGGGCCACCGTCCGCTACGGTCATCAATGAGGTAATGGAAAACCTGCATACCGATCAAGGATATTCCCTGATGCAGCGGTGGAATTTACCGGAAGAATACAGTCTGGTCGCTCGGGATCACCACCTGCCCGAAGTCGATGCCAATAATCTGGTGCTGATACTGG
>JASFIG010000443.1:0-4042 GCA_050122795.1 Desulfobacterales bacterium | reverse complement strand
AACAGACGACCGCCGCGATTCGAGCCGCTTATGAATCCGGCATTACCACCTTCGATACGGCCGAGGCATACGGTAAGGGGCATTCGGAGCGGGTACTGGCATCGGCGCTATCCGACGTCCGCAACAAGGTCATATATGCCACCAAGGTATTTGCCAACCACCTGAAATTTGACCAGGTCCTGCAGGCCTGTGACCGCTCCCTTAAAAACCTGCAAAGCGATTACATCGACCTGTATCAAATCCACTGGCCTTCGGATTCATTCGGCTTTGAGGCGGTGCCCATTTCAAAAACAATGGAGGCGCTGAATGCGCTCAAGCAGCAGGGAAAGATCCGGTCGATTGGTGTATCAAACTTTTCGCGCGCCCAGCTGCAGGAAGCGCAACAATACGGACCCATTGACAGCCTCCAGCCGCCATATTCACTTTTCTGGCGGCACGTGGAAACAGATTTGATGCCATATTGTATCGAAAACAAGATCACGATTCTGGCTTATTCACCCATGGCCCAGGGGTTTTTGACGGGTAAATTCGGTCCGGGTCACACGTTTGAGAAGGGCGATGTGCGGGCCAAGAATAAACTGTTTCAACCGCCAATGTATGACCGGGTGCAGCAAGCGCTCACCCGGCTGGAACCCATTGCACGGCAAAAGGGGATCACGCTGGGCCAACTGGCATTAGGCTGGGTTATTTCACATTCAGGCACCTGTGCCATTGCCGGTGCCCGCAACGCCGAACAGACCGCCGACAATGCCGCAGCAGGCACCATTACCCTATCGGAACAGGAATTGGCCGATATCGACGAAATCGGTCGCGCTGTGACCGATTATCTGGATGACGATCCGGTGATGTGGAACTTTTAGCAGCTCATCTGCAATCTCTTTGCTATTTGCCGCAGCGGACATTAGGGCGTGAGCTCCTGCATGATCCGGTTGCAGAGCCAACGATTTATTTGCCAGTTCTAAAGCTTTTGTAAGTTTAAAATATTTAAAGCGATGTCGTCCTGCAGTGCAAAAACATCGGACAACTGGGAAAGACTGGATATGAGATTTTCGCTGATGCCGTCGGCAAGGTATTCTTGCTCAGGATCACCGCAAAGCGCACTGCTGGGATATAACGATTCATTACTTTGGACACCGGACATTTTTTAAGTAAATAGACAAATTTTACATTCCTTGGAATAGACCAAAAAATCCTCTGCCGTCCAGACAGTAACACCTTCGATCAGTTTGTCTTCGTTAATTTCCATCATGTCCACGGTCATTTTGCAGGCGATCAATTCGACACCTTCGATCTGGGCCATTTCCTGCAGGTCTGCAAGGCTGGGGATGTTGGCTTTTTCGATTTTGCGTTTCATCATTCCGGTGGCCAATGAGGACATCCCCGGGATGGCTCCCATCACACCAGGGGGAAAGAATTTGGCCCGATCGAATCCACCCTCCATTACCAGATTAAGTCCCATAAAAGAGTAAAATATCTTGCTCTCCATACCCTGACGGGCTGCATTGATGGCCAACACCAGCGATGGGTAGGCACCGTCGATGGTGTCCTTAACGCAAATGAATGCGGCTCTTTCTTTTTCTGCTTGCATGGGGATCCTCCTAAATTAGACGTTATGGAGTTAAAAATTTCTATTTCTGAATTTCTTCTTTGACAGCCAACCCTATTTCCTCTACTGTTAACGGCTTTCTCAGAAATTTTCCCGCACCCAGCTTTTGAGTTTCCTTCACATCATCTGTTTCAGCAAATCCACTAACGATAATAGCCTTTTGCTCAGGATGAATCTTTATGATCCTCTCGTAGGTCTCACGGCCATTGATGCCCGGGTCCATAATCATATCAAGCAATATCAAATCCACCCTGTTTTCTTTTAAATATTCAACCGCAAGTTCACCACTGCAAACAGCTATGGTTTTATAACCAAAGATTTCCAGCATTTTACAGCTGATATCGCGTTGACTTTCCGTATCATCAACAACCAATATGGTTTCCCCGTTTGCTTTCAAATCTTTGAACGGTATGGACAGATCGCTGCTCGATATCTCTTCTCTGGTTATTGGAAAGAATAACTCAAATGTGGTGCCATTCTCGTCACTGGTTACATCGATATACCCTTTGTGGTCTTGCACGACGTTCCAGACGACCGCCAGACCCAGGCCCGTGCCACTCCGCCTGCCCATAATCTTCTTTGTATAGAACGGCTCAAATATCCGCTCAAGGTCATCTGATGATATCCCCAGACCATCATCTGATACCGCCATAACTGCGTACTCACCAACGTTTATATTATCATATCCCTTTAGTGGCGTATCGACATAGCGGTTCACAGTCGATATGGAAATATTCCCGTTACCTTTGATCGATTCCGCGGCATTGGATATCAGGTTCATTACCACCTTGCGGATATGAACCTGAGAGCCGCTGATGTTAAACAGGTCTTTGACAAGGTTGGTTTTGACAGTTACGAAAGGATGCGACTGATTAAGCTTTTTGAACTCAGGAGAATTTAAATAGTCACTGATGAGATCATTTAGGTTTAATGGCGCTTTTGGGGTCGCCACTCCTCTGGCAACGGTCAGCAAATCCTGGACTATGGCAGCCGCCCTCCGGCCCGACGCCTTTATGGTCTCGATAGATTCCCTAATGGGGCTGTCCTCGGGTAATTTCAGCAATAGTAAATCCGGATAACTGACAATTCCTGATAAGACGTTATTTAAGTCGTGAGCGACGCCACCTGCCAGAAGTCCCAGGGATTCCATCTTCTTATATCTCACGAGTTTTTCTTCACTCTCCTGCAATATTTCAGCAGCCTGAACGTTATGTGTAACGTCGACAACAATGCCCTCGTAGTGGGTAATAGTGCCTTGCGAGTCCCTTCTGATGTAGGTTCTATCATCAAGCCATTTTATGTTGCCCCGTTTTGAAACAATTCGATAGGGCTTGTGTACAAAAACTGTTCTATCATTCTCGCCACTGAAAGTCGTCACCTCTTGCGCGACTCTTTCCAGGTCATCAGGATGGACTGTCTGTGCATAGGAGACTTGGCCCGAAGTAAATTCTTCGGCACTATAACCAAATAAATCTGCCACATTCTCAGACACAAATTCAACCGGCCAGCCCTGCGCGTTTTTCCAGAGAAACGCAACCGCCGGGCTTCTGTTAATGATACTGTATGCTTCATTCAGGGCATTCTCCGTCTGCTTGCGAGCGTTTATTTCACGGCGGTAAGCTTTATTTGTTTCTTTCAATTCCTGACTTTGTTTTTCGATGGTGCTGAATGCCGTTGAAAAGCGACGGGAAAGAAGAAAAGACTGGAAAAAAATGAAGATCAAAATCCCCAGGGGTGCAAAATAACCCGTCTGGGTTATCATGCGGCTATACAATATGTCATTTACAACCGTGAAAACGAGAACAATAAAACCGAGAGAAAAAAGAAACGCCCCCTCCTTACTGCGAACCAAAGCAAGAACGAGGACATAAATTCCATATGTACAGCTTATAACAGTAATAATTTGGTACAGCGGGACAGTATGGGAAAAATATTTAGCCGCTGTTAAAAGCACGATACAGGAAAATAGGATCCCCAGAATTTGCATTATCCGGAGCATCCACAGCGAAAATTCCCGATTAAAAAGAGAATGCAGAAACATGCCAAAAAAGGGTATAGCAAGATAAAAGCTAAGATATTCTATCTTAATGGTGAGTTCCCAGTCTATGAACGGGAAGAGATGTACAAGATATCTGTCACCTGTGGAGAGCAGTCTTAAGACGATTAACAAACAAAGAATGCCAAAATAAAGCAAGGACCTATCATCTTTTCTTAAAAAAAACAGACAGAAATGATAGAGACATATGATTAAGATACTGCCACACAAAAAGAGATCAAAAGCAAGGCTTCTTTCCCGGAGTTTTCGCATCTGGTTCTCTGTGCCTAATCGGATAACTTCCCACGCCCCCCCCAGCCGGTGATGGAAATTGGATACTTGCAAAACGATTTCGACTGTATCTGTTTTAGATCTGAAATCCGACAGTTCCTTAGAAAAGG
>JASFIG010000442.1:0-4043 GCA_050122795.1 Desulfobacterales bacterium | reverse complement strand
ATAGCCGTTATGTTGTCCGTTTAATTATGTTGTTGTGATTTATTTCTCTTCATTTAATTCTTCCTTTTTAATTCTTTTAAAATAATAAAAAATCCATTTAATTCTTCTAATTCCCTTTTCATTCGGCTTCGTTCTTGATATTTTATTCGTGGCCCACAGAAGGCAATGTTCAGAGAAGAAAAAGCATTACCTCGTTGTGGCCATCAAAACCCTCATCATAGGGGCCTCAGAGCGAAAGGAGAAGTAATTAGTATGCTATCTGAACGCTTGAGGGAAAGAAAAAAGGTGGCACTGTTAAGATGGCCTTTAAGGAAGCTACTAGCGATTTAAAGGCCAACCATAGGGGTGCCCAGGCAGTCAAGAGTTATGTTGCGTTTTCTGATTACAAATTTGTAACATGTTTTGTAAGCAACTGAATATATTATCAATATGAACTTACACGCTCTTCATCAATAATCACAATAAATTCAAGTCGATAGAAGGGCTCGCAACATAATAGCCGCTACCTAAAATTCAGCGAAAATGTGGATTGCGAAGTCCAATATATAATCCTTTGATATTTTCGATATCGATAATACTTTATCTATTGCCTTTCATTCCGCTCGATCAAATGTTGTTTAGTTATTCAAAAATTTCGAGAATGTGAAATCTGGCTTATACCTCTTGAAGGTAGTAAGTTGTCGACTGGAATAATAATTGCATTTAATTTGACTGAGAATATAAAAGGCATAGTTTTATAAGGTTAAATGGATCTAATCGGAAATCGATAAAAATTGTTAAATGCAATAACCATATGAAACGACGACTCATATTGACTACCTTAATCCTTTTCTACTGGTTTTCAAGTGCAGCAGCCTATATGGATTATGTTGTAAATCGTCGCTATTTTGATGACGGTTTTCTCAAAATATTTGGCGCCAATATTGTCTTGAAAGGCCATCCCGAGCAAATTATCAAATTTACGCGTTGGCTCGACCAGATTATCCTCGTCCCCAAAGGATTCCAGACCCTGCAATCGATTGCCGATAGCGGCCATGAGCTCGTTATTGAACATTCCGATATTGCGCGCCTCTCTGCCGGACGCACTCGGGCACCGATGACCATGAATCTCATCAACGGCCACGGCGAAAGTGTTCACATTATCTTCGATGCGCGCATGGACGACCAAGGCACGCACATGGTATACAATGGCAAAAAAGAGCTGATTGAATATACGGCCGTGCAAAATCTTTATCACGAGCTGGCCCATGCGATGCACATGATGAACGGAACGTGGCGCTATTTTGCCTCCGAACGCCAGGCAATTGAAGAGGAGAACATCTTTCGCCACCAACTGGCTGAGATGCAGAAACGCGCTCCAACGCAAAGGTTTCGCAAAAGCGGAGTGCCCATCGCCGAAGTGGAGTCTGCTGCCAATAGGGCTCAGGGCTTAATGTGGCCGTGATGCCGATAGGCCTCATTTGCCGTGCGATCCTGAACGCTTATCTGACCTTACACCCGTTTTATATTCTTGACTGCTGCAATCTTTGATGATCTTATTTGCGCCATTATGGGGTTGTCACGGCAACCGCAAGATTCCCCCATCATTGACGCGTTGCTTGATGATTTTTCGTAGCCAACTGTGGTCCAGATTGTCGAAAAATCCACTCACATCCGCATCTATTATCCAGTTGATATTCAGGCGTGTGCACTGCTGCCACAGCTGTTGCAATGCTTGATGCTGACTGTGGCCTTCCCGAAAGCCATGGGAGAGGTTATGAAAATCTTGTTCATAAATTGCTCCCAAAACCATCGCCACCGACCGCTGGGCGATCTTGTCTTCAAGGGTCGGCTCGCCGATCGGCCGTTTGCCTCTACCGTCTTTGTCCAACCAACTGCGCTTGACCGGTGGGGCTATGTAGCGTCCACTGCGCATACGCTCATGCAGATCCCGCAGGTTTTCTTCAAGGTTGGCGGCATATTCTGCTGCCGTCACCCCGTCGACTCCGGGCGATGCATTCTTGCGCGTTCGGCGAAAGGCTTCGTGCAAAAACTCCACATCAATCAGATGCGCCAGCGTGGAAAATACCATCTCTGGATAGCTTTTAGCCTGCTCTGCAATTTTCTGGAGTTTCGTTGAGACAGTTTGTGACCTCGAAGTATCTACCATCTTTCCTCCCAGAAAAACGTTATGCCCGGCTTCCCCTTCCCTACTGTGGGTCCCTTGGGCTTCGGTTCCCCACCTTACCGGCCAGATCTCTCTGACCCTCGGTAATATGGTCAGCTAAGACTTCCGAATGTCCATCTCAGGTTTGTTCGCTGTTCGCTGTCCTTACCTGATACCTTGTATCGCCCCTCTTTGTTCGTAGTTCCCTGCGGACTCTCTGAGAAGCTGGAGCACTCTTTCTCAGAGCCGGGAGTTTTACACAAAGGCCGGTTACCCCAAACCGTGTTGTACAAGGAAACATCCGGATCTCCCAAGTTCCCAGATTACCCCTTTGACTGCATGCCCTGCTCGCAGACCCCGGTGGTGTCCTGATTGCTTGCCATAACACATTCAGAGCTGCTGCCTTCCGCTGTCCACACAACGTCGGCTTTTACCTCCGGTCTCCCGGAAGCTATCCTAAGACCACCATGAGCACGATTTCGGGGTTCAGTCACACAGCCTGCAGCCTTGCCCAATCCGGCTTCGGACTCCCGTTGCCGGCTTTGCCCGCGGATTTCGCTATTGACCTGCTGGCTAAGCTTTGGTCAAGTGGGACTCTCACGGTGTGCGATCACCCACTGGGTAACATCATCGAATTTCATAGAATCTCTTCTAATCCCAACGATCTGGGCTTACCTTGGCGCGAGTGGACTTCGTGCCTGAGTCGATAATTTGGAGGGTCCAAGAATTTGTTAGATGTGTTGATGTAAGATACAAATTATTGCGATTATAGGTTCATAGCCGTAACCCATCCTTCAGCGATTTTTTAGATTGCGTTCATCAATCGATTTTTTGAACACAGGCATCAGTCGGACAGCAACGGTTTCAACATATAACTCAAATCGCTTTCCCTTGTAGGATAGGGGCTGACGATGGTTTGTTGATATAACTCATCCACCGTTGTTTTATTTAACATGGCCTGTTTGAATGTGTTGATCACTCCAGAGGCCTGAGCGGATAGGATGTGGGCCCCGAGAATTAAATTATTCGCATCAGTTAATATTTTATAGGCGGCATGCTTTAATCCCAGGCGTTTGTACGTCGGCCAGCTAAGGTTCTTCGCAAAGCTTTTGTGATAATTTTGCCCTTCTTGTTTCAAAGAACCTTCTGTTTGACCGACCATTCCAAGCTGGGGGTAGGTAAAAAGGATTGCCGGCACAACACCATAATCCATAGTTGATTTCTGGCCTAAGTCAAGCTCTGCTAAAATGTTTTCAGCCGCCACATGGGCCTCTTTATCAGCTACCCGTGCGAGCTGTATGGTCTCGACACAATCGCCAATGGCGAAGATGCGCCGGTTGAAAGTCCTGAGGGTTTCATCAACAATGATGCCATGCTTTGAATACTCAATCCCTGTGGTATTCAACCGTAATGTGTCTAAATCAGGTACATCAGAGTAACATTGTCGTAATGCATGCTCGCACGGATCTTTTTACGAAAACCGGCTTCATCGAATGCGTCCCAGGGCTCATATGAAATTTGGTTCTCATCCACATCCTGATAAATCAGTCCGCCTGGAATGAAGATCGCTCCCTTATTGTCTAACTTGCCAGTAGCACCCTCCTCATTTGCTTCAGGCAGCTGACCCTGCTTGAGATATGAAAGCATTTTCCAAAGTGTATCCGTCCGGATTGCAATAAGTTCTTTTAGCAAAACACTGTTGAGAATTGCTTTTTTCGATGGCATAGCTTCCCCATATATTCTGGCTTCTACAAAGATTAGATGGTGACATTAGATCAGGTTTCAAAGTAATTTAATCAAGATTCTTATTTTAATGTCATTAAATCATTAATAAAATTATTCAAATCTTTAACTAAAGCACCCTGTTCCGAGATAATCACCTCCATGTATTTGTGAT
>JASFIG010000441.1:0-4047 GCA_050122795.1 Desulfobacterales bacterium | reverse complement strand
GTCCTCTGACCTCTGTCTTCTGACCTCTGACCTCTGTCTTCTGACCTCTGTCTTCTGACCTCTGTCCTCTGGTCAATCACTGTGATACTTATAGTAGGCCGCACAGGTGCCTTCAGTGGAAACCATGCAGGGTCCCACCGGGTCCATAGGCGTGCAGGCTTTTTTATAAAGCGCACATTCCGGCGGTGTTTTGGTACCGGTCAGAATCTCACCGCAGGCACAGCCCCGGGGTGTTCGGGCATCCGGAAGCTGTACATCAAAACATTGTAGGGCATCATGAGCGGCATATTTTTTACGGATTTTCAGACCGCTCTGGGAAATCTTGCCGATCCCGCGCCAGCAAGCATCGGCCGGCTCAAAAATCTCAGCCAGGATTTGCTGAGCCTTGACATTGCCTTCGGCGGTCACCGCCCGCTGATAGGTATTTTCCAGAGCCGGGCTTTTAGATTCCAGCATTTCCACCAGCCTGGATATGGCCTGCAAAATGTCGGTGGGCTCAAATCCGGCCACCACGCAGGGAATCTGATAGCGTTCAAAAAAGGGCTGATAGGCGTTCAAGCCGATGATCACCGAGACGTGGCCGGGCAGGATAAAGCCGTCAATCCGGACATCGGCTGCGGCCATCAGCGCCTCCAACGCCGGGGGCACCAATTTATGCGCAGAAATCACCGAAAAATTTTCTACGTTTGCCTGGGCGGCCGAGAGGATTGCGGCCGCAATGGTCGGAGCAGTGGTTTCAAACCCGACGCCTAAAAATACGACCTTTTTAGCAGGATTATTTCTGGCAATTTCGAGGCCGTCAAAGGTCGAATACACGACCCGAATATCGCGCCCCGCGGCACTTTCTTTTTGCAGGGAGGATTTGGTGCCCGGAACCCGCATCAGGTCACCAAATGTGGTTACGATCACATCATCAATCCGGGCCAGCTCGATAAAGGCATCGATTTCAGCCTGGTCGGTCACACACACCGGACATCCGGGACCGGAAAGCAGCGAAATGGTCGCCGGCAGCACCGAACGAATCCCGCTTCTGAATATGGAAACCGTGTGGGTGCCGCATACTTCCATCAGGCGCACCTCTTTTTCGCTGATGGATTTAATTTTTTCAATCAGATTCCGGGATATCTCTGCATCGCGGTACTCATCGATGTGTTTCAAGGTCATAATAATAGTCCGTAGTCAGTTGTTGGTTGTCAGTTGTGGGTCGTCAGTTGTTTTTGCCAATTGCCAAGATTCTGCCCTGTCTTACAAATATTAGATGGTTCAAAGAAATCGAGAAGCTTTAGATTACCCAAAATGGAATTTATCTGCATTATTAATCGACGGACAACGAACTACTGACGACCGACAGCGCCAGCCACTATGGCTTGCCCCAGCGCAATCCCGCCATCATTGGCGGGCACATGCCGGTGGGCAAAAACCTCAAAGTTTTGTGACTCCAGCTGGCCGATCAAACCCTTGAGCAGCACTGAATTTTGAAAACAGCCGCCGCTGAGCACCACCCGGTTCAAATCATGCCGGCGACGGATCGTCGCACATATTTTGCTGAACAGAACAACCAGGGTCTGATGAAATTTGGTGCTGATTTCGCCGGGTGAGATTCCATTTTGAATATCCTGCACCACGCCGGCAATGATGGTTTGCGATAATATTTTAATGGGCGCCTGCGAAGTCCACCGGATGTCATAGATGGCATCGCTGTGGCCATCTGCCAGCATTTCCAATTCCATGGCCGCCTGCCCCTCAAAATTTACCTGCTGGCGAATGCCGACAATGGCGGCCACGGCGTCAAACAACCGGCCCAGGCTGGATGTTTGCGGGCAGTTGACGCCTTTTTCCATCATTTCGACGATGATGTTGATTTTTGGGGGCTCGATTTGCTGGAGCAACGGAAGTTCCAGCCCCGGCAGGTTGTCCCCGAAGGTTGCACGCAGGTGACTGAGCGCCATGCGCCAGGGCTCCTTTATGGCGGCGCTGCTGCCCGGCATCGGCACCTCGGCCAGGTGGGCGACCCGTTCAAATTGTTTGGCCTCAGCCACCAGCACCTCGCCACCCCAGATAGTGCCGTCCGTGCCGTAGCCGGTACCGTCAAAGGCCAGGCCAATGACAGCGCCATCCAGTTTGTGCTCGGCCATGCAGCTGACGATGTGCGCATGATGATGCTGGACTTCGATGGTAGGGATTTGGTTCTGTTCTTTGGCATAGCGCGTGCTCAGATAGTCCGGGTGCATGTCACAGGCGATGAGTTCGGGCTCGACTTCCAGGATGCGCTTTAAATGGTCCACTGTGAGCTTAAAGAAATCCAGGGTGGCCATGTTTTCAAGATCGCCGATATGCTGGCTCAAAAAGGCTTTATCGCCTTTGGTCAGGCAAATGGTATTTTTCAGTTCGGCCCCGCAGGCCAGAATTGCCGGAAGCGTCTGATTTAAAAATATCGGTATGGGCACATATCCGCGTGACCGCCGAATATAGCGCTGATGCCCGGCCGTAAGCTTGAGAATGGAATCATCACTGCGCAAATAGATGTCCCGGTTGTGAATTAAAAAATAATCGGCGATATCGGCCAGGCGCTCAAAGGCATCGTCATTATCAATGGCAATGGGCTCTTCACTCAGGTTGGCACTGGTCATGACCAGAGCCGTAAACTGATGCTCGAACAGCAGATAATGCAGCGGGGTGTAAGGCAACATGACGCCCCAGTATTTATTGCCGGGCGCCACCGCCTCTGAAACGGGGTTGGGGTTCTTTTTTTGAAGCAATACAATCGGGCGCTGGATGGCGGTCAACACGGTTTCTTCTTCAGGGCGCACCCGGGCGTATTCGCGAATACTTTCCAGATCAGCGGACATGATCGCAAACGGTTTTTCTTCGCGCAACTTGCGTTTGCGAAGCCGTAAAACCGCTTCACTGTTGAGGGCATCGACCACCAGATGAAAGCCGCCGAGCCCCTTGACAGCCACTATATGACCCTGGCAAATGCAATCCGCCGCCGTTTTAATAGGATTATCTGTGGGTATCGGCTTGCGACGGTGCCCATAAAGGCTGACATGCGGCCCGCATTGCTCACAGGCATTGGGCTGGGCATGAAAGCGCCGGTTGGTCGGATCGTCGTATTCGGCCTGACAGGCGGCACACATTTTAAATTGCCGCATGGATGTCTTGGGGCGATCATAGGGGACATCATCGATGATGGTGTAGCGCGGCCCGCAATTGGTGCAATTAATAAACGGATACTGATAGCGGCGATCTTTGGGATCAAAAAGCTCCTGCCGGCAGTCATCACAGATCGATACATCCGGCGAGATCAGGGTGGCCATTTGAGCCTGGCCCCTGCTTTTGACAATCCTGAATTCCGCAAAGGGCTTTACCGATTCGGCGTGTCCGGATATTTCGACCACGTGCGCCAGCGGGGGACACTCGGCCGTCAGCGCTGCTTCAAAGGCCCGGATGTCTTGCGGTGAGCCTTCAATCAAAATCGATACCCCGGCGGCGGTATTGGCCACTTCGCCCTTCAAGTCATATCGAAGGGCAAGGTTGTACACAAATGGCCGAAAGCCGACTCCTTGAACGATGCCGTTGACGTCAATTCTTTTGGCTGCTGTATTATTCGGCATAACGGCATCAATGGTGTGTAATCTGGGCGGGGTGGCTCACAAAATGTGGGATTTAAAACGACACTCGCGCTCCAATGGCTACAGTCGTTTCCTAATTTTGTTTGGATTCGTTTTTATCTACCGCGGCGATGGCCTCGCGCAAAAGATCCAAGGTCTCCTGTGCCGCTGCTTGATCGAGTTTTGAGATGGCAAAACCGGCGTGAACGATGACGTAATCACCCACCTGGGCGTCTTCGAGAAGCAACAAACTGGCTTCGCGTTGAACGCCTTCCACATCAATGGTTGCCATATTATTTTCAATCTTGGTAATTTTCGATGGAATTGCCAGACACATGGTGTTGCTCCTGATTCTTTTCCTCTAACATATTCGTGTTATCCAATTTTCAACCACAAAGGATCAGAATTTCTTTAATTTTAACAAAAAAGTCAACCC
>JASFIG010000440.1:0-4056 GCA_050122795.1 Desulfobacterales bacterium | reverse complement strand
TTGCTGGCCATCTTTTTAGAGGCCCGTCTGGCTTTCTGGGTCAGCCTCGGCATACCGATTTCGATTCTGGGATCTTTTCTATTTTTGACAATCATCGGATCATCGATCAACATCATCTCCATGTTTGCTTTTATCGTAACGCTGGGAATCGTGGTGGATGATGCCATTGTGGTCGGCGAAAACATCTATCATCACCGTCAACGCGGGTTGACCTGGTTTGAAGCCGCCGTGCGCGGAACCCGTGAAATTGCAATGCCCATCACCTTCAGCGTGTTGACCAACATGGTGGCCTTTGCCCCCATGTTTTTTGTTTCCGGCTTTATGGGCAAAATTTTCATTCATATACCCTTTGTGGTGATCAGTGTTTTTGCGGTCTCGCTGATTGAAAGTCTTTTCATTCTGCCCGCGCATATCGGCCATCGCCGGCGCCCCAATCCAGGCGGGCCCATCGGCTGGCTGATGATACAGCAAGCGCGCTTCAGCGAATTTTTCCGTCGCTTTATTCGCAACCGCTACGGGCCGTTTCTTGATCTGGCCCTGCGCAACCGCTATTTGACCCTGTCTATCGGGGTGTCGCTGCTGGTCATCACCGTCGCCTATGTCAAAAGCGGCCGCATGGGATTCGAGCTGTTTCCTAAAGTGGAATCCGACTACTCGCTGGCAACGGCCAAACTGCCGTTCGGCACGGCGGTTCAAAAAACCGATCGCATACAGCAGCACATGGTGGAAGCTGCCCGGCAGGTGGCCCAGGAAAACGGCGGTGACCGACTGGTGCGCGGCATTTTTTCGGTTGTCAACGGCAACCTTGCGACGGTGCGTGTGTATCTGACGCCGCCGGATGACCGGCCGATCTCAACCGCCCGGCTGACCGAGTTGTGGCGCGAACGCGTCGGTAAACTTTCCGGTCTGGAATTTCTTAAATTTGAATCCGATGCCGGCGGGCCGGGCAGCGGTGCGGCCATTTCGGTGGAATTGAGTCATCGGCGCATCGACGTCCTGGAAAAGGCCAGCGCGGAGCTGGCTGCTGCTCTGGGATTTTTCCCCAGCGTCACCGACATTGACGATGGCTTTTCACCGGGTAAGCAACAGATTGATTTTCAGATCAAACCGGAGGGCCGCAGCCTGGGGCTGCGCTCCCGGGAGGTCGCCCGCCAGGTCCGCCACGCCTTTTATGGTGCCGAGGCGCTGCGCCAGCAACGGGGGCGCAACGAAGTCAAGGTCATGGTGCGATTGCCCAGAGAAGAGCGGGTCTCTGAATACAATCTTGAGCAAATGATTCTGCGGACGCCCGCCGGCACAGAGGTGCCCTTGAATGAGACCGTCAGTATAAATCGCGGCCGCGCCTACACCAGCATCGACCGGCGAAACGGACGCCGCATCGTAACCGTGGCAGCGGACGTCAGGCCCCGCAGCAAAACCGATCAGGTGCTGCTATCGTTGATGGGCGATACCCTGCCGGCGCTCCAAAAAAAATATTCAGGCCTGACATACAGTTTTGAAGGCCGGCAGGCCGACCGGCGTGAAAGCATGAGCAGCCTGATGATCGGTCTGATGATGGCCTTGGCCGTCATCTATGCAATGCTGTCGCTGCCTTTCAACAGCTTTATCCAGCCGATTATCATCATGCTGTGCATTCCCTTTGGCATTGTGGGCGCCGTGATCGGGCATCTGATCATGGGTTACAGTCTGAGCGTGATGAGCATGTTTGGCGTTGTGGCGCTATCCGGTGTGGTGATCAACGACTCGCTGGTGCTGATCAATTTTTCCAATAAAAACCGCAAAGCGGGGATGACCGGGCCGGAAGCCGTCCTGGGTGCCGCCATACAACGTTTTCGGCCCATCATGCTGACCACCCTGACCACGTTCGGCGGCCTGACGCCTATGATCTTTGAAACCTCCCGCCAGGCCCGCTTTCTCATTCCGATGGCCATTTCCCTGGGGTTTGGAATTGTCTTTGCCACGCTCATAACACTGGTTCTGGTTCCCTGTTTTTACACAGTTGTTGAAGATTTGCGTCAATTAACCGGCAGACGGGATCTTTCGGTCACCGACCAGACCCGACAGCCGGACAGGCTGATTTCCGGCCGACCCTGACAAAACACCGGCGAATTGATTTGACAACCGTTTAGCCGGTCTTAAATTATAGTTAACTGAACAGGTGACGCTTCTGCAGCCTACAGACCTTCATCTGTTCTCCTCCTTAACGGGCGACTCTAACGAGCCGCCCTTTTGATCTTTTTCAGACCGCACCTAAAATATCTGTCTGAGTTATAATATCGATTTTATACCTGCATCCACATCATTTCCCTTTTACCGGCCGGCAAAGTCCAACCAAAAACAACCGATTCTTTTGTAAACACGACAATTTGATGTGCCGCAGCTCAAAAAATTATCATTCTTTTTTATTAGGGTTTTGACTTCCAGTCGGACTTTCGGTATGCTGGGGTGGACTCCAACAGACGACAAAACCAAAAAACGTCAGCGACGCTCTGAATAGCTAAACCGTAACCGCTAAAAAAGGACCTGGAGCCATGAAAGATTTGATCCGTGATATTGCGCGCGCACTGGTTGACAACCCAGAACAGGTAACGGTCAATGAGGTAGAAGGTGGGCAGGCGTTGATATTGGAGCTTAAAGTCGCAAAAGAAGATATGGGCAAGATCATCGGCAAGCATGGCCGCACCGCCCAGGCGATTCGCACGGTACTGAATGCTGCTTCCGGCAAAGCCAAAAAACGCGTTATTCTCGAAATTCTGGAATGATCATCTCTGAGCCATTTGGATACAGTGCCGGGGATCATATCGATTTGTCTGAGTGGTAAAACGGTTCCGCGACCATTCGCCAGGGAAGCGTGCCGCTTGACAAAATAGTAAGGGCATTCCTCTATGATAGGGGGGAATGCTTTTTTTTGGCCTTCAGCAACCGATTTGGCTCTGTGTCAGCCGCTGATCGGCAAAAAAACGAGCAGTCGGTCGCTAAAATAGATAAAAAGTTATAATATAACTTGCATTTATATTATTTCTTTTATAAGAATTTTTTTCAGAAAACTGCACCACCCTATCGGGAAATTGCTTCGAGGCGCATTATCGGTAAGTTTACCCCGGATCTTTCTTCCCGACCCACCATCAGACGGCGGATGTTTAATTCAGAGAACTACGTCCGAAAGAAGCCGGTCGGCTGCAACAGGCGAACATGAAGCCGGCGGAAAGGTTATGAATAGAATGGCCGCACCCGCACTAAAAGTCGAAGACATCCATAAAAGCTTTGGCACCATCAAAGTGCTGAGAGGCATATCCATAGAGGCCTACGAGCAAGACGTCATATCCATATTGGGCAGCAGCGGTTCCGGCAAAAGCACATTGTTGCGCTGCATTAATCTTCTGGAAACTCCCACCGCCGGAAAAGTCTACGTCAAGGGCGAACTCATTAAGATGCAGGAGTTGCGCTCGGGGGAGCGCAAGGCCGCCGACCGCAAACAGGTAGAACGCATCCGCTCCAAACTGGCGATGGTTTTCCAGCAGTTTAATCTCTGGGCCCACATGACGGTTATCCAAAATGTAATGGAAGCGCCTGTCAATGTATTAAAAATTTCCAAGGCCGAAGCAAAAGAACGGGCTGAAAAATTATTGCAGCGGGTCGGCCTGTATGAGCATCGCAACTATTACCCGGCGCATATGTCGGGCGGCCAGATGCAGCGCGCGGCCATTGCGCGGGCCCTGGCCATGGAGCCGGATATGCTGCTCTTTGATGAGCCGACCTCCGCCCTGGATCCGGAGCTGGTGGGCGAAGTGCTAAAAGTCATGCGGGATTTAGCGGAAGAAGGACGCACCATGCTGGTGGTCACGCATGAAATGGGATTTGCGCGTGACGTTTCCAGCCGGGTCATTTTTTTAGACGAGGGCCTGGTGGTGGAAAATGGGCCCCCGAAGCAGGTTTTTGAACATCCGAAGTCGGATCGCTTCCGGGAATTTTTGGTCGGCGTTTTTTAAAGGCGCGCTGATTTTGCTGATTTTAAAAACCATTCCCGTGGAAAAATGGTACCTGCAAAAATAACCC
>JASFIG010000439.1:0-4060 GCA_050122795.1 Desulfobacterales bacterium | reverse complement strand
GATTTTTATCTTGAGACATCTGCTGGCGAACAAAAGTTAAGCGCTCCAATTGCAAGGACCGCAAAACTTTCACCCATGGCCACAAGAAGGATCGGCTGGGGGGTCGCCGGCGTGGCACTGATTATGGGGATTGTGGCCGGGGCCGTATTTCTGCAGGGCTTCAATATCGATCGCGCCGTTGAGATTACGGGTCACCGCGGCACTAAAGTCAGGGCCCCTGAAAACACTCTGAGCGCAGTACGACACGCCATTGCGGAAGGCGCCGACTTCGCCGAAATCGATGTCCAGACCACTGCTGACGGCGTTGTGGTGCTTTTTCATGATGCCGATCTTATGCGGGTGGCATCCCTGCCCCGAAGGCTGCGCGACCTCACCTACCGTGAGTTGCAGGACATCGATGTCGGCAGCTGGTTTTCACCGCAATTCAGCGACGAACGCATACCAACGCTACAGGAAGTCATCGATCTTGTCCGGGGCCGTATCAAGCTGAATATCGAGCTCAAATACACCTGGCCGGATCCCACGCTTACGGAAAAAGTCGTCAATATAATCCGCCAAAATGGTTTTTCTTCCAAATGCGTTGTCAGCTCATTGAATTTTTCAGCGGTGACCGAAGTCAAAGATTCATTTCCGGAGCTCACCGCCGGTTTCATCGTATTCACCGCTGCCGGCGATCTGTCGCGGATGAGAGCGGATTTTTTTAGCATCAGCGCAGCCAGGGCTACGGCACAGCTGGTGAGGCAGTTGCATCGTCGCGGCAGAGCCGTTCACGTGTGGACAGTTAATGATTTCGACAACGTCATATCAATGGTCGAGCGGGGGGTGGACAATATCATAACGGATCACCCACGAGAGGTGCGTGGTTTCATCGAAGAATGGCAGGCGCTTTCAGACAGTGAAAGAATCGTATTGATGTTGAGAAACCTTATTGTGGGCATCGAAAGCCCGGAACCATCTGACCTTTGACGCGTCGGGAGGTCGTAATGAGTGAAAATGTGAGAACAACGAGCACAACCAATGAACTCGCCCGTGAACGCAACCGGGCGGCTGCGGACCGAACGCTGATGGCCTGGATTCGGACTTCTATCGCCATGATCGGCTTTGGGTTTGGCGTTGGAAAATTATCCGATGTGCTCGAAGACAAGGTTGCGGCAATGCCGGAGGACCCCATCAACAGTGGCATCGTTTTTGGAGAAGCGTTTATCGCTCTGGGCATTTTCAGCCTGCTGGCTGCTGTCGTCCAGTATGGGCGCATTTTAAAACGAATCGACAATCCGCAATATATTTATACACCGTCGCGCGCCCTGCCGATGATAACAGCTATCGCGCTACTGGCAATCGGCCTGTTTGGATTTATTGCGATCCTGTTATGAAAGGTTAAGATACATTCGATATTGGTACCAGCACATACTTTAAAAAAAAACAATAAAACATCGTATTTTGATGACAACTGCCAAGATTGATGATGGACCTAAAAAACAAACAGACTAAAAAAAGGCGCTGGCTCTGGGTCATTGCGGGCATTCTGGTGCTAATCGGATTGTGGCAGCTGATTACAAGCTTTTATCTGGAAGAAGAAAAAGAGCTGCGCCGTCAATTGCGGGAAACCGTAAAGGAAAAATTTCCCGAGCAGACAGCCCGGTTTACTGAAAGCTTCGGGTTGTTTTACTTTGAGATGGATGGTAAAGCATCCGGCGGATTGGATGCGGACCAGAAAACCATCGTTTTGATTCACGGCCTGGACGATCCCGGTAGGGTGTGGCAGAATCTGGCACCGGCACTGGTTGAAGCCGAGTTCAAAGTGTGGCTGATGCACTATCCCAATGACCAGCCGATCGTCGAGTCGGCCCGGCTGTTTTTTGATGAGCTCAAGTCGCTTAAACAGCGGGGAGTTGATCGCATTTCCATCGTGGCGCACAGCATGGGCGGTCTGGTGTCAAGAGAAATGCTGACCCGTCCCGAAATAGACTATGCCGCGGCAACAACAGCCGGGCAGGTGCCTGAAGTTGTTGCTCTCATTATGGTGGGAACACCCAACCACGGTTCACAAATGGCGCGAATGCGGGTATTTGCCGAAATGCGTGATCAAATGGTGCGCCTGACAAAAGGCGAAGCCAGCTGGCTGGGTTCCATTATCGACGGCGCCGGTGAGGCCAAAATCGACTTGCTGCCAGGCAGCCGGTTTTTAGCCGAGCTCAACGCCCGCCCACATCCAGCCGGGCTGGACATGTTGATTATTGCCGGTGTCACCAGCCCCTGGAAAGAAAGCGATATAAAGCGCTGGGTAAGGGATACGCGTCAAAAAGTACCGCAAGAGAGCCAAAAATGGGTGGATATGCTGGGTAAAAATATGATTGCCGTGACCGATGGATTGGGGGACGGTCTGGTGACGGTTGAATCAACCCGCCTGGCCGGGGTGCCTCACCGAACCGTCGACGGCAATCACCTGTCGATGATCCGCAATGTCACTGCCAGCAGCCGGCGCATCCCGCCGGCGGTGCCCATCATTGTCGATCATTTAACAAGTCAAGAAACACAATAAGGTGTCAGGTGTCAGGATAAAGAAGTGTTCAGGTTTCGGGTTTCAGGTATCAGTATCAGAAGATCTACAATAAGGACTGAGGGCATTAGGCATAGAATAAATATTGTTTGAAGCGGTAAACGATAGCAATGGCCTGAACACTGCCTGCCGCGCCATAGCGTTTGCGAAGGCGGGACACCTGACACCTGAGCCGCCATCGGCGGAACAATAGAGCCTGACACCTGAAACCAATTCGGCCTTATGGCCTCATTCCGTATCGATCCCGGCAGCATCCCGGGCACGTTCGACCGCTGCATCACAGGGATTGGCCTCACCGGTGCCGGTGTCACTTAAGGCAAAAATCAAAAAAGCGGGATTGACCAGGCCGGCCAGAAGGCCTGTACCGGCAAGCCGCCTGCCTCTGGGAATACGCGTGACGGATACCTCAGGCTCGGCCAGGGTCCCCTCGATCCGGACGGGATTGGCCAGGCTGACCAGACTGGCGCGCTTGGGTCTGGGCGCTATAATGATATCCAATTCCTCAGTTCCCAGGTTCAGCAGGCCGCTGGCTGCGATTGTAATGCGCTGGGTGTCGAGCAGCAAGTCCTCAATCTCCGCCTGACCCTCTTTGACCTCGATGTGGGCCACAAAACAATTTGTTTCGGTCACATCCTCCCTTTGCCAGTTGGTCGATAGCATGGTCGGAATCAGGTCAGCGGCCCACAGATCGATGCGTCGGCCAGGAATCTGGCCGGGCCCACCAATGAGGGTAATGCGCCCCTCAGCGTTTTCCAGGAAAGTGTAGCGCGTGGCGCCGGAGCCGGCTAGATCGACAATCAGATCGACGTTGCCCTCAACATAGTCGTTTACACCGATACTTCTCAGAAAAAATCCCAAATTAAGATCTTTAGCATTCAGCTGCATTTTCTTTAGCGGCGGATCGACAGCAGCATTCAGGTCAAACTCGCTGTTAAGACTTCCCCCCGTAGCCCCCGCAACGCTGATAGAATAGTTCAACCGGCCGTCCTTAAGACGGATTTTTGAGACGAATTCACCAAGATCACCCAATTGGGTGCGAATCTGCTCGGCTTTGATATCAATATCCGCGTCCGCGCTGAAAAGGACCTCAACCGGAAGCGCGTAATCGGGGATGACGCGGGAATTATCCTGGTCTGGTGAGGCCTCTTTGTCCACATTAAAAAATTCGACGTCATCTACATGAATTTGGCTTGAAAATATTCGGCCCGTAATTTTGGGGCGGGGCGGATTTCGCAATACCGTTATATCTGCTTTAAGATCACTTTTCCCAATCCGGAGATCCTCTTTATATGTAAAGCGGTTATTGCCAGCCGTGATATGCCCTCTGGCACGGAATTCGCCCCGTAGCGGCACCACAAAATCTGCCAGGGGGTCAAGCCGTTCAATTTCTGTGCCTGTCAGCTCATAGCTAAAATCAAACTCATTTTTTGCAAATGGTCTGGCGATAGACCCCTGGGCCGTAAACTGCACATCATCGGTCTGAATCTTAGCCTGCACCGG
>JASFIG010000438.1:0-4077 GCA_050122795.1 Desulfobacterales bacterium | reverse complement strand
GGATAACCGGCAAACCTGATGATGCAACTTAGTAAGATTATATCAGCCTAAAAATCCAAAAACCCAAAATCAAATAATGCATTCTAAAGTATACGCAATCATCGTGGCGGCGGGGAAAGGTTTGCGCATGGCGGATTCAAAGCGCAAGCAGTACCTGGTGCTCGAAGGCAAGCCGATATTAGCGCACACTCTGATGAGATTTAACCGCTGTGGTGCGATCGATCGAATGATTGTGGTGCTGCCGGCAAAGGATATTGAATTTTGCCGGCAGGAAATTTTGCCCGCTGCCGGTGTGAAAAAAAAGACCGAACTCGTCTTCGGCGGCGCCCGGCGTCAGAATTCGGTGTACAACGGTCTCAAGGCGATCAAAAATGAAGATGGTATTGTTTTGATTCACGATGGGGTGCGTCCGTTTGTGCGCCACGAACACCTACTGGCCTGTATTGAAGGCGCTCAGCAACAAGGCGCCTGTATTTTGGGCGTGCCGGTCTTTGATACGGTTAAACAGGTTAATGCTCAAAATGAAATCGTTGAAACCCAGTCACGCGATACCCTGTGGCTGGCCCAGACGCCCCAGGCGTTTGAGCTCAAGCTGATCAAAAAAGCGCATGCCGCCGCCAAACAGGACGGTTTTAGTGGAACCGATGATGCCGCACTTGTAGAGCGGCTCGGAGCAACGGTTAAAATGATACCCGGCAGTCGCAGCAATATTAAAATTACCCATCCGGAAGACCTGGTGCTCGCCCGGGCCTTGCTTCAAACAGACGGATTCGATGGTTAACCCGTGCCTTCATTTTTGCGGGAATAGATTTTCTATTTGGGCAATCACCGCTTCGGGTGTCCGAACGGATTTTGCATCATACAACCTCCTATCGCTGAGACGTTTAAACCCGGTTGACACAGGCATTTGGTGGACTTAAAATAAGCTTTCAATCATCTGATGAAGTTACACTCTAAGCGTTTCAATTTAAAAGGGAAGGAATTCCGATGCAGGATACATCTCAGATGGACCCCAAGCAAAGTGAAATGGCCAGTCGGGCGTATTTGCAACAGCTCAAAGCGACCTTTGAACAATTGCCCAACGAGATTCCATTATATTTGTTCACTGCAAAAGGTCAAGAAGACGTGTTTACACAAGCCAACCGGGAGGTGATTCGTGCCTTTCGCCAGCTGAGCGACAAGATCACACTGCGCGAATATAACCTGGACCACGAGCAGGCCAAACAGTGGAACGTGACCCATTCTCCCACGCTCGTGATTGCACCTGAAAAATACAGCATTCATTGGCTCGGGGCACCCATGGGCGAAGAGGCGCGCACGTTTCTTGAGATATTGATCCTCGTGGGTCTGGGAAAGAGTCAACTGAGCGACCAGGCCTTGAAGGTGATGAAACGCATTGATTCAAACCGGCATATCAAGATTTTTGTCAGCCCCACCTGCCCGTACTGTCCCCAGCAGGCCATTAACGCGGTCAAGGCCGCGGTTGAAATGCCGGATAAAATTTCCCTGGAGATAATCGATATCCAGAGTGAACCGGAGTTGGCTGATCAGTACTCAGCCCAGAGCGTGCCCCAGGCATATGCCAATGATGTTCTGATCGGACAGGGCGCACAGCCGGAAGAAGTGTTTATTCTGTCACTACAAAAATTAGAGGCCCAGACCCTATTTATACCGGATAGTGATGCCGAGCTGGTCGAAACCGATCTACTGATTGTCGGCGGAGGACCGGCCGGCTTAACCGCTGGTATTTATGCGGTCCGCAGCGGCTTGCGCACGGCCATCGTCGAGCGGGACGCGCTCGGCGGTCAGGTCGCCACCACTCCGATCGTCGAAAATTACCCTGGTTTTACCTCGGTGGGCGGTAAATCACTGGTGGACATCATGGTCAGCCATGCATTGCAATATGTCCAGATCTTTCAGGGGGAAGCCGTAGTGGACATTCAGACCGGCCCGCCGTTTACGGTTAAAACCAACCGCCGGCAATTTAATGCCAAAACGATTCTGTTGGCCACCGGCGCCAGTCACCGGCATCTGAATATCCCCGGTGAAAAGCGACTGGCCGGCAGAGGGGTCAGCTACTGCAGCACCTGTGACGGGCCGTTGTTTAAAAACAAAAAGGTCATCATGGTCGGTGGCGGCAACAGTGCGGTCACCGAAGCCCTGCATCTGTTCCACATGGGCATCGATGTAACTCTGATTCATCGACGCGATAAACTGCGGGCGCAGGAATTTTTAGCCCAGCAACTGTTCGATAATAACATCCCGGTGCTGTGGGACACCGAAGTTAAGGAAATCCGGGGAGAGGATCGGGTCGAAGAGGTGCTGTTGATCAACAACAAGACCCATGAAAAAACCGAATTTAAAACCGACGGTGTCTTTATCGCCATCGGCTATGAACCGGCGGTGGAGCTGGCCGAGAAGTTCGGTCTTGAAATCAATGCGGACGGTTATATCCAGCAGGACGGCAAGCACCGCACCTCTGCTCCCGGTGTCTATTCGGCCGGCGATGTGGAAGGCGGTTACAAGCAGATCGTGACCGCTTCAGGCCAGGGCGCAGAGGCAGCTATGACCATTTTCGAGGATCTGATTAATCCCTATTGGCTGGACGGCAAAAAAGAATAATTCTGCCAACCTGCACATATATTGGATTTTAAAATACGGCGCTTCCAACTACAGCCATTTAATTCTTTTAAACCATAAGATAAGCCCGATCCCGATCAAAATTAAAATGGTGCAAACCAGTGCAAAGGCCCATTTATATTCGGCCCCGGGTATACCGCCGACATTAATTCCGAGCAAACCGGTCAGCAGCCCTAACGGCAAAAAAATTGCTGCTATAATCGACAACATATACATGGCTTTGTTCATTTGCTCGGAAAGTCGGTTGATGAGCTCTTCCTGGGTAACCGTCGCCCTTTCTCTGGCTGAATCAATATCGTCGACAAAGCGGGCAGTTCTTTCTGCGAGCTCCCGCAGATGGGTGCGATCCGGATCCGTCAGCCAACCGATCCGATCAATCATAAGGCGCGCCAAAACGTCTCGTTGGGGAGCGATATAACGGCGCAGACTAATCGAAGTCCGTCGCAGATCCGCTAATTGCGATCGCAATTCATGACTATCCGCGGATAAAACAGAATCTTCCAGCGCGCTGACTTTGTCATCCAGTTCAGCAACAACATCTCCCATGCGATCGGCAATTCGCTCAGCAGCCATCACCAGAAATTCCGCCGGTGAACATGGACCTTTGCCGGCTTCAATATTACTGCGAATATCCTGCACGGCGCGTACAAACCGAAATCGCAGCGATATGATTCGCTGTTCGGTGAACAGCATACGGATGGCCACCATGTCATCGGGCTCTGCCCCGGGGTTGCAATTTACCCCTCTCAGAATGACAAGTAGGCCGTCATCTGTTTGGGTATTGCGGGGTCGCGTTTCGCGGTCTAGAAGCGAATCACATGTCAACGCACTGAGTCCGGATTTTTCCCTCAGCCAGGACTGCGCTTCGGTGACGGTTGAATCCAAATGGATCCACAGCAGGCCTTGCTCGGGTTTCCATGCATCGATTTCAGTCCAGTCCAAGGCGTCGCCACCACCCTTGCCGTCAAGCAAATAAGCACATACCAGAGCATCTTTTTCACTCATGGTCATTTCCCTCCGGGGTGTAGGTCACCGTTTCACCCGCCAACATTTTCAGCTTTAACTGGCGTCTGTCGTCGGTGGCCAGATACAGCGTGCGGCTCGGAAAGGCAAAATCGATGCCCTCGTCATTGAATCTGCGCAGAATCTCCAGACAGGTTCGCTGTTGCCATTCCTGCATGGCCCAGTAATCGGCCGGATGATACCAGGCAATCACCATAATATTCAAGCTCCAATCATTGAATCCATTAAAGTAAACCCGGGGTGGAAAATCCGGATGCATGCCTTCGTGATCGTTTAAGATTTCTTTGGTGACGGCGACTGCTTTTTCAACTTTGTCAGGTGCTGTGTCATAGGTGACGGTGATATTCGTCAGCCAACGGATATGCGGGCGCTTGGCGATGTTTTCCACCCCCGTGTTAACGACCTTTTCATTGG
>JASFIG010000437.1:0-4079 GCA_050122795.1 Desulfobacterales bacterium | reverse complement strand
GGAAAAAAATCATGGCGGACAAGATCATTTCGATTGAAGAGCAAACCGGCGCCTTTCAGGCCATATTTCAACGCGTCATGCGGATGGTACCGGATCGGGACAGAGAGGACAAGAGGTTACAAAGACTCATTGCGTTTCGTTTGAAAATTGACGGCGAAGCGGCCATCAGCGAATATTTAATTAAAAAAATTAAAGCGGCGATCAAATGTTCTTTTCGAGGCAGCCTTTATGACTATCTCAAAGATGATCTGCAGGAAAAAACATGTGTCGGCGATGGGTCAGACAGTCAACCGCCGGGTGCCGTCTGAAGAAAAAAGTTGATATGGCAGCAGGGAATGGTTTAAATAATCGAGAGCGGACTGGTTTCAGTCCCTTTAAACAGCGGACAGGATGTTAACCCCATGCACTACGAAGGCAATATCATTCGCCCCCCCAGTGAAGCCAACAGCATACTGCTGCAGGTGACGGTGGGCTGCTCGCGCAATAAATGTACATTTTGTGGAACTTACAAGGGCGAACGCTTCCGGATCAAACCCGATTCCGTCATTATGGAAGACATTGCTTTTGCAGCCCAACACTGCCGGCGGCAGCGCCGTGTTTTCCTGTGCGATGGCGATGCGCTCATTATTCCCCAAAAAAGACTACTTAAAATCCTAAAAGAAATCGAAAAACAGCTACCCTGGGTAACGCGGGTCGGATTGTACGCCAATGCCAAAGCGTTAAAGATGAAAAGCATCGATGAACTCAAAGAGCTCAAATCCCATGGCGTCGGCATTGTTTATATGGGGCTTGAAACCGGCGACGACGTCACTTTAAAGAAGATAAACAAAGGCGCCACTGCCGCACAGATGATTGAAATGGGCCGCAAAGCCAAAAAGGCCGGCTTCAAACTGTCCGTTACGGTGCTGTTGGGTATTGCCGGGCCGGAGCGCTCCCAGAATCATGCCCAGGAAACCGGACGCGTTCTATCCGAAATGGACCCCGATTACGTGGGTGCCCTGAGCCTGATGCTTATCCCTGACACCCCCCTTCATCAGGATTACGTGCGCGGACAATTTCGCCTGATCGAGCCGCAGGAAATGCTGGCGGAGCTCAGGACCATGATCGCCAGCACAGATCTGACCCGGGGGCTTTTCCATGCCAATCACGCTTCAAATTACCTGCCAATCAGGGCCAGATTGCCAAAAGAAAAGGATGCCACGCTCATGCTTATCGACGATGCCCTGGAAGGCAGGGTGCCGTTGAAGCCGGAATATCTGAGGGCGCTGTGATCCATAGTCCATGGATCCAAAGCTCATAGCGGGTGATTAGGACTTAATAAGATTTCAAATTGCTAAGCGCCCCGGAGTATTGGAGTACCGGAGTAATGGAGTACTGTAAGAAACTGTATAGAAACTGCCGCTGAGGTATTTATACCTTTTGAAGACGAAAAATCTTAGTTTTTACCTCAAGGTGCAACAATTTGAAAAACAACACACAATGCGATATCAATACTCCAACACTCCATTACTCCACCACTCCAGTGGAATTCTTTAATTAATTTTGACTTGCCACAAAGAGAAAATGAGCTATCACGCAAAACATGTTGAGCGAGGAACTCTATGGATTTTAAAATATTATTGACGACTTTCGGTTTAATTTTTCTGGCTGAATTGGGAGATAAGACCCAACTGGCAACTTTTTGTTTTTCAGCTGATTGCGATTCGCGTATTTCTGTATTTTTAGGTTCCGCCGGAGCCCTGGTGCTCAGTTCGCTCATTGCCGTTGTCTTCGGTGCCGGGATCAGCCGCGTGATCCCTGCGAATTATATTCGAATCGGTGCCGGAATTTTCTTCGTCATTGTGGGGATATTGACTTTATATTCATCGGTGCGCACCGCTAATGCCCTTTGAGAAAGCGTGTAAACCGATCTCGGCATAAAACCACGTGACGGTAACCCCAAAACAGCAGCCCTATGCCCGCACATCCCAATAAATCGAAAGGCGAATCGTTTCTCATTTTTCACACGTACCGATCGACAGGTATCCTGCTGATGCTGGCCTCAGCATTCTTGTTTTCCGTACTGGACGGCCTGATCAAGTTTTTTGGCCCGGCATTCCGAGTCTGGGACATTGCCTTTTATCGATTTGGATTTGGCCTGGTCATCCTGGTTGCCATTTTGGGATGGAAGCATAACCCTTTTAAGGTTGACAACCTGAAGCTCATGATCATACGCGGGATAACCGGAACCACGGCTTTTTTGTTGCTGGTAGCTGCCATTCGACTGATACCCATTTCAACAGCCATGGTCCTGTTTTTTTCTTTTCCGGCATTCGCTGCGCTTTTTTCTTTCGTTTTGTTCGGAGAGCACATTTCAATAGGTCAAATCGCTTGTGTACTGGGGGCACTGCTCGGTGCCGCCATTTTATTTGACTATCAACTATCAGATAATTTATGGGGCCAGGCAGCCGGCCTGACCTCCGGCATCTTTGCCGGAGTGACGGTCTGCCTCATAAAGAAATTAAGAGAAACCAATGGATCGGCCGTCATATATCTGTATTTTTGCCTGCTGGGTGCCCTGATTACCTTTCCGGCGTTTATCAGTGACCCGCGACTGCCGGCATCCGGCGTCGAATGGCTGATGATCGGCGGCATTGTTCTAGCCGCACTGGCCGCCCAATTGCTAATGAATCAGGGTTTCCGCTATTGTAGAAGCTGGGAAGGCGGCCTCTTTTTGACCAGTGAGGTGGTATTTACGACTCTGCTCGGTATCATGTTTCTGGGCGAAATCTTTAGCTGGCGGTTTGGATACGGCAGCATGCTGATCGTCGGCAGCGCTGTTTTTGCGAATTTTACGGGAACCGGCAGACATTCTGATAACATGGAAAAAAAGTCACTGCCGTCATCATAAAAATAAAAGGATAGAAACAAACATGAAACGCGTCTCATTGATCCTACTGGTGATCATGCTGGCCGGTACAGGTATCTGTAGCGGTCAAGATCCGGCAACTCAGCAACCTTCCGACTGGCCACAGCTGATGACCCACATCAAAATTGATGAACCGCTGGACTTTTGCGGTGAGCCCGTTGCCCTGGATCTTCAAGAAGTGCGCGAACGCCTGGAAAAAGAATTGCTGCTCACGATCTGGGATCGGCCGCAGGTGGCCCTGTGGATAAAACGCTCTACCCGCTATCTACCCATTATTGAAAAAATGCTGAGTGAAAACAACATGCCTGATGACCTGAAATATGTGGCCATTATCGAAAGCGCGCTGCGCCCGCATGCCGGTTCGCGCAAGGGTGCCATCGGGTTCTGGCAATTTTTAAAGTCAACCGGCCGAAAGTATGGGCTTAAAATCAACACCGAAATCGATGAACGCAGGAATATTTTTACCTCAACCCAGGCCGCTATTGATTACTTTAAAGCGCTTTATGAAATGCTGGGTTCATGGACGCTCTCGGCTGCGGCGTACAACATGGGGGAGCTGGGTTTGCAAAGTGAAATGGCATCTCAAAAATCGCAGGATTACTACCAGCTGTATCTACCGCTTGAAACCCAGCGGTATGTTTTCAGGATTATCGCGGCCAAAATGATTTTAAGGGACCCGGTGCGATTCGGCTTTCGATTTACGGATCAGGATTTATATCCGCCGCTGGTTTTCAAGCGCGTTCAAATCGAATGCTTTCAGGATACACCCGTTCAAATTGTCGCGCAGGCTGCCAACACGTATTTCAAGGCCATCAAAGATCTCAACCCGGAAATCCGCGGCCACTTCCTGGCAGCCGGTACGCACCGGCTTTTAATTCCGCCGGGCAGTGCCGATGGATTTGACGCACGCTTCAAACAGCTGGTCCAGCAATGGCAGGCAACTAATTTGGAGCGGGTGTATGTCGTTCAAAAGGGCGATAACCTGACCGGCATTGCCGAGCGATTCAAAGTACCCCTGCCGGCGCTGCTCATCTGGAACCGCCTGGATGGTCGCAAACCGATTCATCCGGGTGACCGGCTGGTGATTTATCCCAATGAAAACATGGCAACGCAGGAAGATCAAGACGAAGGGGATCGGTAAAGCCGGCAGCCGAATGTCGTATTAGCGCTG
>JASFIG010000436.1:0-4089 GCA_050122795.1 Desulfobacterales bacterium | reverse complement strand
CTCTTTTTCTCAATATATCTGAACCATCAACGCCTTCTTGAATGTAAACAAATTTTCTGAGTCTTTTACGGATCTTGGCGCGATCCGGCGAACGCATGTTTCGGTACCCGTATATTATCAGCTGAAAGATAATAATTGACAGCACAAATATGATAGCGCCCATGATGAACTGCTGCATATTGAACTCCTCATCCGCTTAGACGAATACGTGATTTGACGGATCAAATAAATCCGGCGGCACCTGTATGCCGGCGATCCTAAATTTATCGATGAATTTCGGCCGAATTCCATGAAATCCGAATCGCCCCTTTATGTTTCCTTCTGAATCTATTTTCTTCTTTTGAAAGGAAAATATCTCTTGCATGGTAATCACATTGCCCTCCATGCCGGTGATTTCCTGAAGGCTGACAACCTTTCGTCTCCCATCAATCAATCGTTCCACTTGAATGATCACATTTATTGCCGAGCTGATATATCTTCTAACGAATTCACTCGGAATTTCCAGGTTCGCCATGGCCACCATGGTTTCCAGCCGAATCAACGCATCCCGGGGTGAGTTGGCATGAATAGTCGTCAATGATCCGTCATGGCCGGTATTCATGGCCTGCAACATGTCGAAGGCTTCACCTCCGCGGACCTCGCCGACGAGAATTCGATCGGGGCGCATTCTCAAGCTGTTGCGGACCAGATCGCGCTGGGCCACCTGCCCTTTTCCTTCGATATTGGGTGGTCGAGTTTCCAGACGGACATGGTGCTCTTGCTTGAGCTGTAGCTCAGCAGCGTCCTCGATGGTGATGATTCTTTCTTCTTCCGGAATGAATCGGGAAAGGACATTCAGCAAAGTCGTCTTACCACTGCCAGTGCCTCCTGAAATAACAACGTTCAGCCTTGCCCCGATGATTCCTTTCAAAAGATCTGCAACTTCGGGAACAAGTGTATTATAGTTTATCAAATCTTCGAGCTCCAACGGATTTACTGAAAATCTCCTGATAGACAAAATCGGTCCGTCCAGGGCAAGGGGAGGAATGATGGCATTAACCCGCGAGCCATCAGCAAGCCGGGCGTCAACCATTGGGGTGGATTCATCGATCCGCCGCCCTACAGATGAGACAATTCTATCAATAATCTTCATCAGATGGGTATCATCTTTAAATCTCGAATCCGTCGGCTCTATCTTTCCGAATCGTTCCACATAAATAGTCTTGTAAGTATTCACCATGATATCTGAGACTGTCGGATCTTTAAGAAGCGGCTCCAGAGGGCCGAATCCTAGCACCTCATCGAGAATTTCGGAAAATATCTTTTCCCTTTCGGGCAGATTAAGCGGTAAGCTAAAAGACTCCTCTCTCAGAATCTTTTCCACCACTTTTCGAATCTGCGCGCCAAGCGTTTGACGATCCAGCTTATCAATAATGGAGAGGTCAATCAAATTTAGCAAGCGATCATGGATTCTGGATTTTAGTTCGAAATACTCATCGGGCATGTATTTGGGCGCGGCTCTGTCTGAAAGACTATCAAGATTCAGCTTATCAAACAAATTTAACCTCCTTTAGCTAATGCCAAACATTTTATTTTCCATGGAAGCTTTCCAGGCGACTTATGTTTGAGGCGCTTTCCCTGCCTAGCGTTTAAAAATATTCCAGCCCTTTTTGTTTGGTTTTTCCTGCTGGGGAATTAAAGTGTTCGCAAGATCGGAAAAGTTTTTGGTTATCGGCGCCTTGGGCGCAATTTGTAGAAGCGGTTTTCCCTTGTTGATCGCCGACATGGTTGATACGAAATCATTGGGGATGATCCAAAATATTTTTTTTCCTATACCGGATTCGGCATCATGAAGCGAAACCTCACTTTTTTTCAAGTAGCGATTCAAAACGATCTTGATCTGATCTTCCGCCACGTAACCGAAATCAATAAACGACTTAACAAGTTTATTTGTGTTGGCCAGGCAGGGCAAGCTAAGAATGGTTACCAAAAAAAGCGTGTCTGATAATTCCAAAACTTTTAAGGAAGTCGTATCCGTTGATTGTCCTGCATCAATGACCACATAGTCAAACATTCTTTTCATCAGTCCAAGAAGACGGCTCATAATTTCGGGTGTGGGTTTGTGATGACCGTTCAGGTTTGCCGGTGAGGGCAGAATCTGGATTCCGGTACTATGTTTCATCATGACATTCTCTAAAAAGGTGTCGTCCAGCCGTTCAACATTTTTCGTGATTTCCCCCCAGTGGAATTTAGGCACCATTTCCAAAAATAGAGGTATCTCCCCGAAAAGGGTATTCATGTCCAGTAAAGCAACGGACTGGACACCGGCTTTCTGCGACAGACTGATGGCCAGATTCACAGCCACCGTAGTTGTTCCTACACCGCCTTTACTTCCAAAAACATTGATCACGTGGCCAAGCTTGCAGGCTGTCGTGTCAACAGGTGCTTTTCTTCTGACTTTGAACTTTTGGAGTGCTTGCTTTACTTCTTCAATTTTGATCGGCTGAGAAAAAAATTCCTTTACTCCCAATCTGATGGCCTGCATTAGTGCGGCCGGTTCGGCAACATCAGATGTCAGAAACACTTCGCCAACTTCATCTGCTTCCAGGAGAGTTTGAATGAGATCCATTTCTTTCTTGGCATTCTCTGCCAGTTCAAAGATCAAAAGATCGGGCCGTCGGGAATCGTTTAGCTGAAGTAACTCAAAACTGCCATCGGAATGAACAATTTGCGCCAGCTTTTTATTTAAATTTAAATTTTTCAGCGCCAATTTTATCGAGTAGATTTTATCAACCATGCGATCGCTCCAGAATTAATTTTGAGAAATCCAGTACCATATAGCACTTTTTATCAGGTCTACATCCTTATTCGACTAAACCCGGAATACTGCCTTTGAGTCCAAAATTGCCGCCGCCGCCGCGATTGTCGTCTTTGTCAACACCATTGCATAAAAGTATTCCTTGCAGCAACTTATCAGGGGGTCCTTTAATATCGGTGAGACGGATTTCCGCATATCCAACCAAGTCCTTGACTTGATTTGGATTCGAGCAACCACTCGAACTATAAACCGCCACGTAGGTATCCCAGATGTGCACGTTTCGGGCAGTCCCGTCCGGATATAGTAGTGGGGTTACCCCATCATCATCAAATAATGGTGTGGTGTTAGGAGATCCAACAGGTAGAAAAGGCACAGGGTTACCTGCCGCATCTGTAGCAGCCGGCGTTGGTGTCAGGCTTATATCATTTATACTAGCAATTGCACTCGAATGGACATCGTAACCTTTATATTGAAACAGGGTCAAAAGCGCATCGAAGGTTGGAACGCTGAGATCCCCGCCGATCATATTGAGTTGGGTCACGCCCACGGATGTCGACGGAATATCCATCATCTCCTGCAGAATTCTTCGAAGGGTTATATCATTTGAGGGGGAGATCTCAAAACTGGTCCAACCCGCACAGGCATCAGGGTCCGTGGTCGGAGAAAATTTGATTTGGTCTCCACATACATTTCCTGGATTCGTATTGAACCAGTCTTCATCGATGGCAACCGGAAGCTCGATTTCTCCATCATGTGACTCTCCTTTTCCTGACAAAGCCGCCACGGCATCGGCGGTGATACCCACGGTGTCGAAATTACCCCCAAATGTGTTGAAAATTGCTGCAAAAATAGTCGTAACCGGACTATTGGCGCTCCTGTCCCGACGGGCAATTACGCCGACCGCATCCGGCTGTGCAAGAGTGGGCGTCAGCGTGCCGCTGTTCCATTTTCCGATGACGACATCAGCATCATTTATCGTAATAAATGTTTTAGCAGCCTGATTTTTCAGACCGACTTGCTGGGCAACAGAGACAATGGCCGGACGATCACAGACATAATTCTGTTGATCCTGATAAGACATTGACTGGTAAATGGAGCCCAATTGTCTGGTGGCGGCCAAGGCAGTGGCATCTGATACGTTCTGAAGCTCATTGCGCGTCGAATACAGATAGCCAACATCGATGGCCAGGGCTGCAAACCCGAGAAGCATGACCAGCCCGATAGCAACTACCACGGCACTGACACCGCTCTGGTTTTTTACCTTTGAAATGCATGATGGATATGCTTTCATG
>JASFIG010000435.1:0-4095 GCA_050122795.1 Desulfobacterales bacterium | reverse complement strand
GTCAGAGTATGTATTCCAAGGAAAGATTTATGGCGCTGCTGGAACCCTGCCCTACGTCGGCAGTCGAATTGATCAATCGAATCAAAACCGATTTGTTTGATCATATCGACAATGCGCCCCAATTTGATGACATCACCATGATTGCCGTCCACCGCCGGCCCAGCCCATAAGTGCCCATACCTCAATATGGTGCTCAGCAAAAATCATAGGACACACAAGCGGGTCTCAGTTTAGAATGGAATATTGGAATTCTGGAATAACGGAACAATGGGTTAAAAACCGGCAGTCAAACCGCCCTATTGGGTTGAAAAAAAGCACTGATTTCGGTAGCGGCCATTCAGCGATTTTGCCATGATGGCTTTTCTTTATTCAAAAAAGCCTTGATTCCGTTTTGGGCGTCAACGGCATCCAGATTCATGGTAATGGTGTGTTTGGCAAAGTGCATGGCATTGTTATCAGGTTGGTCCACCTGGGCATAAAAGCCCTGCTTACCGATCGCCAGCACGAATCGGCTGGCTTCGGCGATTTGATCAGCCAGATCCTCCGTCTCTGTTGATAGGCGTTCCGACGGAACTACCCGATTGACCAAACCCAGATCTTTGGCCTCTGCAGCTGAAAAAAAACGTCCCGTCAGCAGCATTTCCATGGCGGCTTTGCGTCCGATCGCCCGCGTAATGGCCACCATAGGAGTGGTGCAAAACAACCCGATCTTAACGCCGGGAGTGGCAAACCGGGCATCTTCAGATGCGATCGCCAAATCACACCAGGCGACCAGCTGACATCCGGCAGCAGTTGCAATCCCCTGAACCTGGGCAATCACCGGTTGCGGGATATGATGAATCAACTGCATCATTCGGGTGCATTGATCAAAAATAAACTTGTACTCTTTAACGCCTCTGCCAACCATTTCTTTAAGATAGTGCCCGGCGCAGAAATGTTTGCCTGCCGCCCGAATGATGACAACTTTAATGGATTCATCTTCGGAAACCATTTGCAACACCGTCATGATTTCGCCAATCATCCGTTTGGACAGCGCGTTGATCTTTTCCGGGTTGTTTAATGTCAAAATAGCGAGCGGACCTTTAGTCGTGTATAATATTTCTTCGAGTGCCATACCGTTGCTCCTTTACAATTCAGAATGAAGGGTGTCTATTGTTCATATTCCAGTGATCAGGTGGCGTCAAGCTGATAAAAAAATCACCTCAAGCTCCGTATAAACTTGAGGTGATCATTAGTGGTCGGATTTGATCCTGCAGGTTGGATTGAAAAACCTTTCGGTTCAAATCCGTTTATGATGAATGGTGACGAGGCGATTCAAATTTTGCCGGAGCGGCCGTCATCACAAGGTTCTTCAATATCATCAAACCGGGAATGCTCTGCGGTCGAACTTAACCCACAGGCTTTTAATTCTTCAGCCGATTGCATGTCCTTGCCACAGCACTCGGGCACCTTGGATTCATTGCCGCTGACTTCAACCGTATTTCCGCAATTGGCGCATTCATATATCTGCACGTCTGACATATATTCCTCCTTTAAGTTCCGAAATGATCACCGGTTATCGATTTGTCTGTCCTGCGTAAAATAATAAATTAAAGCCTGGGTGTCAACCCGGACAGGGGTCGCCTTTCGTCTGTAAACTTGTCAGCCGATAATTCCAACAATCGCTCCGGTCATGCAGGTTGCCAGCGTACCGGCAACAATGGATCGAAGACCCAGCGCAACAATTTCAGAGCGACGACCTGGGGCCATCGTGCCCAGACCACCGATCATGATTCCGAGACTGCCCGGGTTGGCAAATCCGCACATGGCATACGTCATGATCAAAAAGCTTCTGGGGCTTAAGGCGTCCGGAGACAATCGGCTTAAGTCGATATAGGCCAACAGTTCATTCAAAATGGTTTTTGTTCCCATCAACGCACCTGCAGTAAAAGCTTCACTCCAGGGGACCCCCATCAACCAGACAACGGGCGCCATCATCATTCCCAGTATGCGTTGCAGAGTCAGCGGAGCGCCGCCGATATCGGGCAAAAGGCCAAGAATTAAATTGACAAGATACACCAGAGCAACCAGTACGACCAGCATGGCGACAATGTTCAGCAGCAATTCAATGCCCTGTAACGTACCTTTGGTGATAGCATCCATCGAACTGGATGCCGGCTCTGCTGCGGATAACTGTCCGCCGGTCGGAGTGGCGGTTTCCGGGACCATTATCTTGGAAATGGTAACCGCCGCGGGCACACTGATAATGGAGGCCGTTAGGATATGACCCATGACATCCGGGATTTTCTCGCTTAAAATACTGGCGTACAGCACCATAACGGTTCCCGCAATGGTCGCCATGCCGCAGGTCATCAGGGTAAAGATCTCGCTGCGGGTCATATCTTTAAGATATGGCCGTATGAAAAGCGGTGATTCGACCATGCCCACAAATATATTGGCTGAAACGCCCAGGCCTTCGGCCCCCCCTACCCGCATTGTTTTTTGCAAGGCCCATGAAAAAGCGCGGACCACAAGCGGCAAGACCTTCCAGTAAAACAACAGGGCCGACAATGCGCTCATCAGCAACACCAGCGGTAGGGCCTTAAATGCTAAAATGAAACTTGCGCCCGGAAATGATTCCTTAAAAGGCAACGTTCCTCCCCCCAGATAACCAAACACAAAAGATGTGCCCTCGTTGGTTGCCGCCTGCAATGAGAGTACCAACCGATTCAACAACAGAAAAAATTCCCTGAAAACCGAAAGTTTCAATAAAATAAGCCCCACTGCCAGTTGAATGGCGATGCCAACTAGCGGAATCATGGGGCTGACCCGCCTGCGGTTTTCGCTCAAGCACCAGGCGATGCCGGCAAAGACCAGTATCCCTGCGATACTCTGGATGGCCATGATTTAATCCTTTCAAAAAATATCACAGATGAAAAGGATCTCGATCGTCCCCCGAGCAATTTTGTAATGAATTCTGAATAATCTGGGTAGGATTGCCGCATGAGTGTTTCGAATGATGTAGTTCGCCAGCATAACAAACCGGCAACAGGATGTCCATACCGAAAACCGCTGACTGAACACCTCATGATTCGGTAGACAGGCATTATGGCTTGACAATCAACTGCCGCTCACCCATAAAAGCCCTATGCCTGTTATAGTGAAAACAATAGCCGGCCTCATGGTCTGCTATTGCCTGTATTGTATTTTTGTCTTGCTTGTGCAGCGTTCCATTTTGTTTCCGCACAACCAGATTCCGGCCCCCCCTTCCACTGAGCCCGATGGCGCTATTGCGGGCCTGCAACGAATATGGCTGGGCACCGTCGGCGGCCGGGTGGAAGCCTGGTTTATTCCCCCTTCTGTAAGCACCGAGATGTTGCCGAGGCCGGCCGTCATTTTTGCGCATGGCAACGGGGAACTAATTGATTACTGGCCGGAGATGCTCCAATCCTTCAGCCGCATGGGAATCGGATTATTGCTTGTCGAGTATCCCGGATACGGCCGTTCCAGCGGCAGACCGACGCAAGATTCCATTGCGCAGGCATTTGTGTCTGCATATGATACATTGGCATCCCGCAAAGAGGTGGATCCAAAGCGAATTATTCTGTTCGGACGCTCTGTCGGCGGCGGTGCGGTTTGCGCACTGACGCTAAAAAGACCCGCAGCAGCATTGATCCTCATGTCCACATTTACCAGCGTTCGATCCATGGCGTCAAAGTTTCTGGTTCCGCCTTTTTTGATCAGGGACCCGTTTGACAATTTAATGGCTGTGCGGCAGTACCGCGGCCCGCTGCTGTTAATCCATGGGCGCCAAGACCGCATTGTCCCGTTTGCGAACAGCGTCAAATTGCAGCGGGCTGCTCGTCACGGCACTCTGATTGCCTGTGATGCCGGACACAATGATTGTCCGCCCGACTGGGAGCAATTCTGGAAGGATGTCACCGATTTTTTTGCAACCGCTGACATTGTTTGAGTCGATTGTCACTCACCCAAAGAGGTGCTCACCTGGAACAACGGACCAAACGCTCATTTTTGACCGACGGCAATCATGCGATTGTTCATAAATCCATAATCGCCGTCTGCTGCATGGGGTGAAAAATGGGTGTGGAGTTCGAT
>JASFIG010000434.1:0-4120 GCA_050122795.1 Desulfobacterales bacterium | reverse complement strand
TGGGCATCGACGGTTCGATCCATGCTGGCTTCCGGTTCGTCCCAGGCCAGTTCCATCAGGTGATCGCGCGTAAATACGTGTCCGGGACGACGGATAAGGACTTTGAGCAGATTGTATTCATAGCGGGAAAGATCCAGGGCCGTGTCGAAATAAAATATCCGGCGTCTGGATGCATCGATCTGGAAGGCTTGATTTGAGGGCGGATCGGTTGCCGGCTGCCGGGTGCGCCGCAGCACGGCTTTAATGCGGGCGGTGAGCTCTCTGGGACTGAAAGGTTTGACGACATAATCATCGGCGCCGATCTCCAGACCCACCACGCGGTCGATTTCTTCCGAGCGCGCAGTCAGAAAAATAATCGGCAGGTTGTGTACCTTGCGGATCTGTTTGCACAGTTCCAGTCCGTTGATATCCGGCAGCCCGATATCCAGGATCATCAGGTCAACCGCCTCCTGATCCAAAAAAGTCATCACCGGTCGACCGGAGGGCAGACAATGGGTCGTAAATCCATCGGTTTCGAGCGCATACTGGATGGTTTCGGCAATGGCCGGTTCATCCTCGACGATGAGAATCGTTGGTTTAATGTTTTTCATAAGCTTTTTTATCTGCTGGACGTTTTAGCGGGTTGCCCAGTCGCGACCACCCCAGCTGGAATAAAAAAACAGCCGCCAGAACAATGAGGCACCCGCCAACCACCATACCGCTGTGTTCAACAAACCGCGCCCCGTTGCCCCGCGCCGCCCCGTTTAGCAGCGGAACCACCAGCGTCATCAGGCAATACCAGAAAAGGGGCACCAGCCCGGCCAGCGCCCATCTGTAAGCGCAGCCGGGTTTGAAAAACACCCTGGGTCTGCTTTTTTGTCCGGCGGCCGCCAATGCCCTGCGGCGGTAAACGTGCAATCCCTTTTTAATTATCCTATAAAACAGGACCAAAAAAAAGAAATAAATCAAGGTGCCTTCCAGGCGATGCACACGCTCGGGTGTAATCCAGGCTGAATACATATCCAGATCGTATAAATAAATAGCTACCATAATTCGCAGAGCGTTTACCACAAGTGTCAACAGATAGGCCGCGATGAGGCCGGTTGCCAGCCAGAGGGCCTTTGACCGCAGGGGTCCCATTACGGGAATGCCGCAAAAAACCGCCATGCAAAATGCGATAATGTAAAAATTTACACCCGCGCAGGCCGGGGCTATAATGACCCGGTGCTCATTATTGACATACCCGGTATGGGCTTCTTTCTCAAAATCGATGCCGCTGAGTTGTTCAACCAGGACCGCAGTCGGACCTAAAATCCAGACAAGGTCGTCGCTGCGGGCCTGGCTGTAGTGATATTTAAGACCAAAGGCCACCAGCAGGGTCAGCAGCAAAAAGATCCAGTTGCCTCGAAACAATAGCCTGCCTTGTATTCGCTTTGCCTGCTTGATTTTCATGGCTTAACGACGCCCCCCTATCAGCCGCCTGGTCTTTTGGTTTTGATAAAGGAACATCCATGCCAGCACCAGCGCGGCAATGGCCAACAACACGGCCATCTCGGGTTCCGGTACCGATGAGACCGAACCGCCCACCGCCAGGTTGGAAACATGCAACGGCAGGGGCAGCGGCTGATCCACGTCTTCGCTGTCGCCTTCCGGGTTGCGAATCTCATCACTGACTGCAATAAATGAAGTATGGGCGGTCAACAGATTGTAGGTCAGTCCCAGGCTGGTCACCTCGGCCCTGTTTTCCGGATTTGCCTGATCGGGGTTAAAATCAGACAGACGCGCAATGCGCGCCCGGGCCCACAGGTAACGCAATGGACGGTTGGTCTCGCTGGGCTGGGTCCGGGCCGCATCAAATGCTTGGACATAAGATCCGCTACCACCGGTTCCGCTGATCTCGATGCGGCCATTAGCGGCACCCCGCCACTTGCCGAAAACGATCAGCGGGCGATCGGCAAAGAGATCGGGGATGCTAAAGGGTTCAACGTCATAGGTTTCAAAACCGTCATAGGTGACTGCAATGTTGGTGAGCACCGGTGACTGAATATATTCGCGAAACTTGTGCGCAATCGCCGGGGCTTCGGCAGGTTTGGTTACCACAAAAGGTTCACCCAGACCGGCCCTGGCCATCCCCTCGATGAGATAGCGGTTCACACTGCTACCGATGCCGAATGCAAACACGTTGGTGCGGTTCAGATGAGCGGCAATCTCTTCAAAAACATCCCCCTCGGCTCCGATATACCCGTCGGTGACAATAATCATGGTTCTTGAAAAGGCCTCATCCCGCGGCAAATTAAAGCCTTTTTGCAATGCGGACAGAAGCCGGGTTCCGCCACCGCCCTGCTGCCTGTCGATATGTCGAATGGCCTGATTGATATTTTCGGCGCTGGCCGGCACCGAAGCGGGCGCCAGCACCCGTGAGCCGCCCGCAAAAAGAATCACGTTGAACCGATCGGTCGGCCGCAAGTTGCCGATCAGATCTTTGAGCAACTTTTTGGAGGTGTTGAGCGGAAAGCCGTTCATGGATCCGGAAACATCGACCACAAAAATATATTCCCGCGGCGGGATGTCTTCCGGCTGAACCCGCTCGGGGGGCTGCACCATCACCAAAAAGAAATTTTCATCAGCGCCTTCAAACAGCATCAATCCCGACTGGATTTCTTTGCCGGCCAGTCGGTATTTTAAAATAAAATCGCGATCCCCGCCAAACTCGGCTCCGTCCTTCAGGGAAACGGCAGCCACCGATTCACTTTGCCACTGGATATCGGTTTGATGAGAGGTGCACAGTATCTCCTGGAGGGCCATCCCGGCTGAAACCGTCACGCCGATGTTAAACCGGGTCTGCGGCTCGCTGCCCTGCTCGAGATAGGGACTTTTTATCCATTGATCGGTCTCGGGAGCATCGGCCTCGGCCCGTTCCGAAAAGCGGGGACCCACCACCGTGGGGTAGACGAATTCATAGGTTCCGTCGGTCGGTACGAGCAGTTCGGTGTAATGCAGCTCGATATAAATGGGCTCCCCCGGCATGATATTGGCAACATTCATGCTGAATACATTGGGACGCTGTTGCTTCAGCAGTGAGGCGTTTTTGCCTTCATTTTTGGCCGCATCAAATTCTTTTTGCGCGCTTTCGCGTTCTTTAATCTCGGCCGTAATGACCTGCTCACCGACAACCATAATCATGCCGTGCACTGCCGACCGCGTGGATGCAGGGAAAATGTAGCGCGCGTTGATGGGACGCGTCCCCTCATTGGAATAGGTTTGTTTGATTTGCACGTCCGCAATAACCCCGCTGATATTAACATCCACCCGGGTGTCTTTCAGAGGAAATTGATCCACCGACGGATCTCCGTTTTCAATAAAAAAATAGGGCGAAAGCGTCTTATCTTCTGATTCTTCTACATCGCCGAAAGCGGGCGACACAAAAAAGACCCCCAATATAAACAAAAAAATAAACCATTTCGATGCCTTAACCATAATTGCCTCCTTTGGGCGGGATATTGGCGTAAGTTGAAAGTGTTTTCCTCAGGGTAGCCGGTCTCAGCGAGTGACGCCGCGGTCAAATCCGCCGAAGCCCGGCACAATGGGTACGCGGATATTATTCGGTTTTACCCTGCACCTTATGCCTTGAGCCTTAATGGTAATCTTACGGGGTAATCGTGAAGAGAATTTGAACGGATTGTGAAAAAAGATAGAAAATTGAATGAAAAATCAAAGAGGAAACTGGAACCGGGGTCGCACTGTGCGCCCCGCTATGTTTTATAAGTATCTAAAATTACGCTTATTTTAAGTCTTAGACCTGCCATTTTAGCCTCAAAATGGGCGCTTCAGAAAATAGATCTGCTGTCTCTTGGAGCAAATCAACAAGTTGTTGATGCTCTGTTTTATCAGCAAATAACGCTTGCCCTCTTCGGGCACGGTTTATCACATGGTGCCAGGCATTCGGATAATCTATTCTCAACGGGCGGGACAGGGTTGAACATACCGGTGGCGTTTATAAATGTCAATCGTAGACTTGACCCCAATTCATGAGCGTCAAACAACTGGGGGGTTTTCTGCGCGCGCACTGGCCTGTGATCAAAGAGCGGCTATTGGAAGGCAGCTATAAGCCGAAGCCGGTCAAAAGGGTTGCGATCCCCAA
>JASFIG010000433.1:0-4126 GCA_050122795.1 Desulfobacterales bacterium | reverse complement strand
GCCTCCTGTGCGTGAAGGTAACTCCGAAACATAAAATATTTAAAAAAAATTGCTGAATCTGTCAATTAATTTTTATTTTTTTCATGATATCTGCAAAATATGCTAATTATTTTTTGATTCAGTGATGGGGTTCGACTAAGGCAACATTTCAAAATTCATGAGATGACCGCAGCGGAGACGGTGCTTGTTATCTTTACGGTGGCCGCCCAAATCTGGTTTGCTTACCAGCCGCCCGGTCACCGAACCCAATCGCATTTTTCAGGGGAATAAAGTTGAAAAAAAAAATACCATGTGTTATGGAGCCAAATCGTTTTTAGAACCTTTCCAATACACTGACTCATAATTCCTAAAACCAATTAATCATCGAAGTGGAAAAGGAGGTTTCCAATGAAAAAAGGATTTCTATTAGCCGGCATTCTTCTCTGTGTTGCGGCAGTCATGACGCTTTATGCCTGCGGGCCGAAAGGGCCCGAAACCATCAAGATCGGTATCAATGCCCCCATTACCGGTGACATCCCCAAAGTGGGCGAGGGAACCAAGTTTGCAGCCGAGATGTGGCTGGAAGACATTAATGCGGCCGGGGGGCTTCAGGTGGGAGACAAAAAATATCAAGTCGAGCTGGTTATCGAAGACAATGAATCCAAAGCGGAATCGGCAGTAAAAGTGGCCACCAAGCTGATTACCGAGGATGAGGTCCTGGCGATCGTCGGGCCGCAATCATCCAAGCAGGCCGTGCCGGCCGGCGGTAAAGCCAATGAACTCGGCACGCCGATGATCAGCCCCTGGTCGACCAATCCGGACACGACCAAAGATCGACCGTATGTGTTCCGCGGCTGTTTCCTCGACCCGTTTCAAGGGCCGGTGGCTGCGAATTTTATCCGGGACGAATTCGGTTACACCAAGGCGGCGGTGCTCTATGATGTCGCCAGCGACTACCCCAAAGGTCTGGCCGAGTTTTTTAAAGAGGCCTGGGAGAAAAACAACGGTCCCGGATCGGTGGTGGCCTTTGAAAGCTTTACCACCAAGGACACCGACTTCAGTTCTCAGCTGACCAAGATCAATAATTCGGACGCCGAAGTGCTGTTTACGCCCCAGTACTACAACGAAGTCGCCTTAATCGTGCAACAGGCCCACCAGCTTGGCTGGGACAAGCCCATTGTCGGCAGTGACAGCTGGGGTTCGGCCGAAACCGTCAAACTTTGCGGCCAAGACTGCTACGGGCTGTTTTTCAGTACCCATTATGCCGCCGCCGGTGCGACCGGTGCCACCAAGGAATTTATTGACCGGTACAATCAAAAACACGGGTACGTGCCGGATGATGTCGGTGCGTTGACCTGGGACAGCATCCGTCTGCTGCAGCAGGCCATCCAAAATACCGGTGGTTTGACGGGCGACATCAAAAAGGACCGTGCTGCGGTACGCGAGCAACTGGCCCAAATCAAAGATTTTGACGGTATCACCGGTCAGATGACCTTCACCGAAGAAGGCGACCCGGTTAAATGTGCCGTGGTGGTCCGCATCAGTGATGCCGGTGAATTCGAGTTCTACAAATCGGTGTGTCCGTAAAAAATATTGGGCTCAAGGTTCACCCGCCTTCGCTAAAGCTTCGGCGCGGCAGGCAAGGTTCAAGGGTTCAGGGTTAAAAGAGGCCTGGAGAGATAGAGGTTTAGATCAACTCAATCCATCCATCCGAGAGGGTGTTGACCCAAAACGGTGAACCTTGAACCTTGGAACCTGTAGTCACAAAGGACGGGCCAGGGCGTTGTGCTCTGAGCCCGCCTTTTTAGAAGAACAAGGGGTATCGTATGGTACTGTTGCAAAACCTGATCAATGCATTGCAGTGGGGAAGCTTTTACGCGCTGATCGCCCTGGGCTATTCGATGGTTTACAGCATCCTGATGCTGTTTAACTTTGCCCACGGCGATATTTTTATGGTGGGCGCTTATATCGGCTTCGGGGTGGCTTCGGCCCTGATTGCTCTCACCGCCATGGGTGCCTTTGCCTTGCCCAGCTGGCTGATTTTGGTTTTGACCATTCTTTTCTCCATGTTCTTAACCTCTTTTGTGGGGATGATCGTTGAACGGGTCGGCTACCGACCTTTACGGGATGCCCCGCGGGCCTCGGCGGCTATTACCGGATTGATGATCGGTATCATCCTTGAGACCGGAAACCTGATTCTGCTGGGTGCCCAGCGCGTCAGTTTTCCGTCCCTGATCAATACCGTCACGTTTGAAATGGGCGGTGTTTTCGTCACCAATAAAAAGATCATGATCGTGGTGGTGTCTTTGCTGCTGGCCACCGCCCTGCACCAATTTATCCGCCACACGCGTTACGGGATGGCCATGCGCGCCATGGCATTTGATTACGTGGTGGTGCCGTTGATGGGCGTGCCCATAAACAAGATTGCGGCCATGACCTTTGCCCTGGGATCGGCACTGGCTGCCGCCGCCGGTATTCTTTTCGGTGTGGCCTATCCGGTGCTGGATCCGTACATGGGGATCCTGATCGGCTGGAAAGCCTTTGTCGCTGCCATCTTAGGGGGCCGGGGATCGATCATCGGGGCCACCCTGGCCGGATTTTTACTCGGCTTTATTGAAATTTTTGTGGCCATGATTTTTCCATCGACCCTGCGTGATCTGATCGCCTACTCGATTGTGCTGCTGATTCTGGTTTTCAGACCCCACGGGTTCTTCGGGGAAGCTTACAGCGCGCGCCTGAGGCTGTAAAATATCGGTCGGGGCTGCTGCCACCATTTCAACGGCTAAGATTCACGAGAAACAAGGATTGGATATGGAAGCTACGAGCAAAAAATCGTCATCTGCCTCGATACTGTCAAAGCTTAACATACGGGCCTGGGCGGCCAGGGTTCCGCTTATCGGCTGGCTGATCGGGGCGCTGATTGCGGTGGGTCTGGAAATGGCCATCGGCACCCCATTGGCCCGCGGCCTGGGACTGCCCAAGGCACCGGTCCTGTTCGGCTTTATCATTATGCTCAAAAAGCCGCTGTTGATTCCCGGCGCGGCTCTATATCTTTTGCTGGTCTATTTGTTACCCATTGGCCTGGTCGCACGCTTCGGCGCGGCGGCATTAAATCGGCTGGCCGCCATACTGGCTGACTTTTCAACGGTTTTTTCCATTCTGATCCACCTGGCGCTGCTTTATCTGGCGCTGCACCTGTGGTCCGGAATGAGCGACTATCGGGTTCTGGTGGTCAAACTGACGTTAATTGCAGTCATGGTCACCTTGAGCTTAAATGTCATTAACGGTTACATGGGCGAATTTTCGTGCTCTCATCCCGGTTTTATGGCACTGGGCGCCTATGCCACCTCGGCCTTTACGGTGTCCCTCTTTGTTAACGATAAACTGTTTGGCGCGGCTGTGCTGCCGCCGGCCATCGGGCCCTTCTTCTTTCCGATTGCGCTTTTTCTGGGCGGCATGACAGCGTCTATCGGTGCAATGATAGTGGCCATACCCTCCTTTCGCACCCGGGGCGATTATCTGGCGATCATCTCACTGGCATTTTTATTTATCGTTAAGAGTCTCATTGAAAACCTGGAAGTCGTTGGAGGACCGCGCGGATTGGGCAGTCAGCCGGATTGGGCCAATTTGCCGACCGTCTTTTTGATTACGGTGATCTGTATCTGGGTGATCAATAACTTTGTGCGATCCACGCTGGGCAAGGCGTTAAACGCGGTGCGCGATAACGAAATGGCCGCAGATGCCATGACGGTGAACACCCGCCGTACCAAATTCGTGGCATTCCTGTTTGCCGCTTTCTGGGCGGGCGTTGCCGGCGGTTTGTTTGCCCATGTGCTTCGTTACGTTAATCCCAGTACGTTCGGTATTCAAAAGCTGGCCGAGGTGCTGGCCATGGTTTATTTTGGCGGGTTGAACTCCGTTTACGGTGCCATTGTGGGCGCGACCAGTATCAGTTTGCTCGGAGAGGCCCTGCGGCCGCTGGAAATTTTCAAATGGATCATTATCCCGTTGCTGCTGATCCTGGTGATGATTTTCAGGCCAACCGGTCTGATTGCCTTTAAGGAGTTTGATGTCCGGCAGCTGGTGCAACCCAAAAAATAGATCTTGCGAATTGAGCCCCAGGCTCAATTCAGCGTTTATCGTTATT
>JASFIG010000432.1:0-4139 GCA_050122795.1 Desulfobacterales bacterium | reverse complement strand
CACTGGTCATATACTGGGTATGGATGCCCAGATCATTTTTATCCGCCAGCGCCAGCAGGGTGGCCTGGTGGGTGGAGCCCAATCCAATTTCCATGGTGGAACCGTCTTCGATCAGGCGCGCAATCAGCCGACCGATGTCATTGGCGGCTTTGAGTTCCGGCGCTTCCCCGATGGTTAGTAACGGCTCATCATGCTCGACAAATACATCGACCTCATTCACATGTAAAAAGCTGCGCCCCAGGACTCTGGGCATGTGCGCGTTCACCTGCGCAATGACCAAATCGGCCGATAAAGCGGCCGCTAGGGTGATATCCACCGAGACGCCCAAACTCATCCAGCCAAAATCATCCGGTGGCGAGACCTGAATCAAGGCGACATGAATCGGCAACAGTCGGCTTTTAAATAGACGCGGCACCGCTGAAAGATTGATCGGGGTGATAAAGCGCTTGTTACGGGCAATGGCCTTGGGTTTTGCCGAACCCAGATAAAAAGACCGAATATTGAGGCTTTGATCACGGGTTTTATCGGCAATCAGCGTCAAGGGTGTGGTTTCCATGGTCATCAGCCGGTTAATTTCGATGTCTTTGAAATAATTGGATGCTTCTGAAAGCTCCCGCACCAGCTGTTGGGGCTCGCCGCAGGATGAGCCGATGAAAACCCGCTGGGCGGGCTTGATCATCGCAATCGCTTGGGCGGCTGTTTTTTTGTTTTCAACATATTTGTCGGCCCAATTGCCGCTTATAGGCATGATCTTCTCCTGAAATGACGATCAATTCATGTGAACCCCAAAGGCACAAAGACCACAAAGCAGGGTTACATTATTCCCCCCTTATCTTTCTGTCCTTCGTGTCTTTGGGGTCATATCCACGTTGGATCCGGTCAGGCGGGAACCCCATTAGGCTTTAGTGGTCGGCAGCTGCACATCTACGGCAATCTTCCCTTCGCACACACCGTGCTTGCCGCAGGTTGCGATCAGCCAGCCGATGAATCCCAGTGCTACGGCGGCAGCGCCGGCCAGGCACATAAAAACCGTTTCGATGTCATGGTTTGTTTCAATGGCGGCAACGCCTTTAACGGCCAGGGCGCCTACGCCGAAGGTCAACACGAACTTGGCGCCGAAAGCGGAATGATGGAAACGTTTGGGTGCGAAACGGGCCACCAGCGTGTTTTCAATCGGCTGCATCCCGAGCAAAAAAAAGAAAAAAATGACGGCCAGGCCGACCAGCAGCAGGTCCTGCGCCAGGGCCATCCAGAAAGCCGCCAGGCCGGCGATCCCAAAAAAAATCAGGTACGATCTGCCCGGGTCATACCGATCGGCACACTGTCCGCCGCTAAATTGTCCGCCCACGCCGATCAGGAAAATAACCGATGTAATCGTGGTAGCCACCAGGTTTTGCGAAAAGGCGCCCTGGGTGACGCCGGTCAGCCACTGATAAAGCATCGGTGTCTTTAATTCAAAATAGGCCGGCAGGATTACCGTTGCTCCCCGGTAAACGATACCGCCCAGCATCATGGCCGCCAGCAGGATTCCGAAGATCCCCAGAATGCCGTTGCCTGCACCCTTTTCTTTTATGGCGGTTGCGTCTGACACCTGCATCGGATACACCATCATGAGCATTGCACCGCCCAGGTTCAGCCCGCCCAGACACAGATAAGCTGCCTGGGGCCCCCACAGCCAGTTCATGATGCCGGTCAGCAGCGGCGCCATGGCCAGGCCTAGATTGCCGAACATCCCGTTATACCCCATCCCAATGCTGACGCGCGACATCTCTTTGGATATCAGCCCCAAACCGGCCGGATGGTATATTCCGGAAAAAAATCCCAGAGCAGCCAGCGCCAAACTCAGAATATGCGGCGTATCCAGCCATAGCGCGGCAGCGACACTGGCAAAGCCGGATCCGGCAAAGTAAACAAGCAGCAGCGGTCGGGCGCCGAAGCGGTCCGCCAGAAGGCCCCAGAACAGGGCTGTCAATCCGAAAAGAAGATACATCCAGAAGCTAAGCGACAGGACCTGTGCCATCGGCATCTCAAGGCGCGCCATCAGGGGCAGCACCAGCGCCGGGAAAACCAGCATGTTGAAATGGCTCATAAAATGGCCATAGCAGGTATTCAACAGGATGCGCCGGTCACGGGGGTCGAGCTTTTTAGATAGGTTCACATTCATCTAAAGCCTTTACATACTCAATATTGGCACCTTCGGAGTATTTCAATTTCTAAAGCATTCAGGTTCTGGGTTCAGAGGTTCAGAGTTCAAAGTTTCAGAGTTCAACGGTTCAAATTTTGTTCGATTGGTTATATTTGTTTGATTGGTTTAATTGGTTGGCCTAAACCGAACCAATAAAACGAATTAAACCAATTAAACCAATTAAACTTATTTAATATCAGCAAACTGACTGACACCTGAAACAAGCATCGTGCAACCCGTACCCGGAATGTTTAGGAATCATCCGAGACGGTTTCATCCTCATTGATGCTGACCGGCTGGGCTAATTTAGCCGAATCCGCGTCGGGCAGCTCCTGTACTTTGTTGAGCTTGCGGGTAATGACCCGAGTACGCACTTCAGCCTGATCGATGGTGTTGCTGGCCTCCTGCAGTTTCTTTTTGGTTTTGGCCAGCACCTCACCAAACTTGCCGAACTGAGTTTTCACCGCCCCCAGCAGCTCCCAGACCTCACTGGATCGTTTCTCGATCGCCAGGGTACGAAATCCCATCTGCAGGCTGTTTAAAAGCGCCGCCAGGGTTGTCGGTCCGGTCACCACGATGCGATGTTCCCGTTGCAGGCTGTCGCACAGGCCCGGGCATCTGAGTACCTCAGCATACAGGCCTTCGACGGGCAAGAACATAATCCCGAAATCGGTGGTTTGCGGCGGATCGATATATTTTTCCCGAATCGCCCTGGCCTCGGCTTTGACACGCATCTCCAGGTTTTTAACCGATTTTTCGGCCAAGGTCTTGTCGGCTGCTTCCTGGGCGTCCAGCAACCGTTGATAATCCTCCTGGGGAAATTTGGAATCAATGGGCAACCAGACGACTTTTCCCGGATGTGAATCCGGACCCGGCAGCTTGATGGCGAATTCCACCCGATCGTTGCTGGATTTTTTGGTGGCCACATTGACGCCGTACTGGTCCGGCGCCAGGATCTGCTCTAAAATGTGGCTGAGCCGGATTTCACCCCAGGTCCCGCGTGTTTTAACATTGGTCAATACTTTTTTCAGATCGCCCACACCGGTGGCCAGGCTTCTCATCTCTCCGAGCCCTTTATAGACCTGCTCGAGACGCTCGCTGACCTGCTTGAACGAATCAGTCAGCCGTCGTTCCAGCGTTGACTGTAATTTTTCATCCACCACCGCGCGCATCTGCTCCAGTTTACGGCTATTGTCTTCCTGCAGGGTTCGCAGCTGGCTTTCGATTGCATTGCGCATGGCCTCAAATTTTTTTTCATTCAGCCGGGTCATCTCCAGCAGCTGCCTGGAGAAGCTGTCCAACTGATCTTTTTGCATACCGGCGACCTCGCGCAGCTGTTTGAGCTGGGAGTCACTGGCAAATTTCAAGGTGCTGCCGATTTCCTCTCGTGCCTGCCGGGCGCTGCCGGCCGCTTCCTCGCGATTGCGCGTAAATTCATCCCTGACCATACGCTCGCTATGCTCTTGCTGTTTTGCTAGATTTGCAAAAAAATCCTGGGCTTTAATCTCGCGGCGTCGGACTAAAACAATCAGCAGAATCAGGGCGACAATCAAAATCAGCCCCACGACAATCACCAGCAAATTGGTCGTTCCGATTTCAGCGATGAGGGTGTCAAAAAAAGACATCTGTTGTTGGCTCTTTCTGTATGCCCAAATATTGATATTGTTATCAACTCAATCCAAATTCTGGGGATTATAAAGAAAACAGGATTGAGCGTCAAGCGTTCCGCCCGCAAATCGGCGTTATTTAAGTGCAGCGGTCCTATCAGCTTGGTGCTGGTTAGGGTGCCGCGGGGGCGGTCAACCGTGGCGGCCAGTCCGCATTTTTGCTCACGCGCCATAGCGATGACCGGACGACCTTTCGCAACAGCGAAAGGGGACCGCCCCCGGAGATGAATACGGCCAGAACCCGAAAAAATGAAATGGCAAGGTTGATTTTAAAACCTGATTGAGCT
>JASFIG010000431.1:0-4155 GCA_050122795.1 Desulfobacterales bacterium | reverse complement strand
GAGGCGCCGGCACCATCACATCCATTACCGAAGCCGATGGCATCATTCGCATACCCAACCACGTCGAAGGCATCAACGATTCGGAAACGGTTTCGGCGGAACTGCTCCGCCCGCTGCCGGCCATCCGCAAAACCATTGTCATCGTGGGTAGCCACGATAATTCCCTGGATGTTCTTGCCGACCGGCTCAAGGCCGCACACAGTGAATTCACCCTTTCATCCAGCCATGTCGGCAGCATGGGGGGTCTGATGGCCATAAAGCGGGGTGTTTGCCATCTGGCGGGCACCCATCTTCTGGACACTGCAGATGGATCCTATAATATAACTTACCTTAAGAAACATCTGCCGGATACGCCCGTTAAATTGGTTCATCTGGTACAGCGCGATCAGGGGCTGATTGTAAAAAAGGGCAATCCCAGACAGATCAGTGGAATGGCCGATCTCAGTCGCAAAGGCGTCACCTTTATCAACCGGCAAATCGGGTCCGGTACGCGTATTTTACTCGATTACAAATTAAGTCAGCTGGACACCAAAGCCGCCGACATTGACGGCTATCAAAACGAAGAATTTACCCACATGGCGGTGGCCGTAACGGTGCTGAGCGGGGCTGCAGATACCGGTTTGGGAATCTATGCGGCCGCCAAAGCCCTGGATTTGGATTTTATCCCGGTGGTCACCGAACAGTATGACCTGGTCGTCCTCCCGGATTTTTTCGAAAGCGATGCATTTCAAATTCTGTTTGAAATCATCAACAGCCGTGAATTTAAGCAAAGCGTGGAAGCCCTGGGAGGATACGGAACTGAAAAAACAGGTCAAATCATAGATGTTTAGTATTTCGAAATTCGCATTTCGGATTTTAAGCCGACTGAAAAGCAGCAATTTTACTACATTTCTAAGACCGTTTTTACGTATCAGATAATATGACGACACTTGAGGCCATCATACTGGGCATTCTCCAGGGTTTGACTGAATTTTTACCGGTCAGCAGCTCCGGCCATCTGGTGCTGCTGCAACAGTTGTTCGGGCTCAAAGAGGCCGAACTTTTTTTCGATATATGCGTCCACATGGGAACATTGGCGGCTGTCATTTTGGTCTTTCACCGTGAAATTAAAAATATGGCCCTGGCGCTGCTGCGGCTTTCAGCCGCGGCAGGAAAAAAAGATCGTGCCCGATCTGCAATTGAATCCGATCCTGAACTAAAAATGGCTTTGCTGATCGTCATCGGATCCATTCCGACGGCTTTTCTGGGGCTGGCATTTCGCGAAATTGCGGATCGGCTGTTTTCATCGGTTTTGATCGTCGGATTGATGCTGGTTTTGACCGGCTTGCTGTTATGGCTTACCCGTTGGACAACAAATAATGCCCGTCAGCCCGGTACCGACCGTCTCAACCTTAAAAACGCATTTCTCATCGGCACTGTACAGGGATTGGCCATTATCCCGGGTATTTCACGATCGGGCTCAACGATCAGCATCGGGCTGCTGCTGGGTATCGAGCGGGAAACGGCGGCCCGATATTCTTTCTTGCTGTCTATACCGGCTGTTGCCGGGGCTGGCTTGCTGGGTCTTCATGATGGTTTATACCAAACCGATGTATCCATCAAAATTCCACTGGTGGGTGCCGTCACGGCTGCACTTGTGGGTTACGCTGCTTTAAAAGCACTGCTGCAGGTCGTTAAAAAAGGGGGCCTCCATATGTTTGCACCTTATTGCTGGCTGGTCGGCATCGTGGCGATCACCTTGGGCTGGTAAGTTCCGGCTGCCGGCAACTGGCCGCTGGCAACTTGCTTTTAGCAGCCAAGTCGAGGCCAGATAGAGCGCTTCATTTTCTATGTTTCCAATCTGTCTTCTGACCTCTGTCTTCTGAGGATAGAAATCTGACTTGAAACCCTTGAACCCTGAACCCTGAACCTTTGAACCCTTGAACCCTGAACCATGAATATTGGCGACAAAAAAATATTTGCCACCCTTTTTTTTTCGATATTTGCAACCGTTACCGGTGTCGGCATTGTGATACCGCTGCTTCCGGTTTACGCCCATGAGCTGGGGGCCAGCGGTTTTTACATCGGTATGATTTTTGGTTCTTTTTCTCTGGCGAGAACATTTTTTCTGCCTTATTTTGGCCGTCTTTCAGACCGCAAGGGTCGCAAGCCCCTGATTGTACCAGCTCTGCTGGCCTATGCGGCCATCTCATTGGGATTTATTGTTTTTAAAGATATCAATGCGCTGATTGTGCTGCGCTTTTTTCAGGGAATTGCATCGGCCATGCTGATGCCCATCATTCAGGCCTATATCGGAGATATCACACCGCCTGGCAATGAAGGTTTCAGCATGGGGCTATTCAACATGTCAATGTTCTGCGGGCTGAGCATCGGGCCCTTTTTAGGCGGTGTCATCCATGACCGTTTCAGTCTGAACACCTCATTCGCCTGTATGGGGCTGCTGGCTCTGATTGGTTTTTTTTTGAGCCTTTTGTTATTGCCCCCCACCCGTTCAGAAAAATACCTTAGCAGCGGAAAATCACCGGTCGAATGGAAAAAGCTTTTTTCAGAGCGGGATATTGCCAGTATTTTTCTGTTCCGGTTTTCGCACATCCTGTGCATCGGAATTATTTGGACCTTTCTGCCGCTGTATGCCAAAATTAAATATAATGCTTCAAGCTCGGCCATCGGCATACTGATCATGCTGGGTGTGCTTGTCAGCGGCGTGCTGCATGTGCCCATGGGCCTTTTGGCCGACAAAATCAACAAGCGCTGGATGGTGGCGTCCGGAGGACTGATCGTTGCGGGGGCCATTTTTGCATTTGAATGGGTTCCGAACTTAACAGGACTCATCTGGGCCTGCATTTTTTTTGGCATCGGTGGCGGTATCGCTGTACCGGCCTTGATGGCGATCGGTGTCCTGAAAGGCAGCGAAACCGATTCGATGGGATCTGTGATGGCCATTTTAACACTGGCGCACAGTCTGGGAATGCTCAGTGGATCTTTAATTGGCGGCCTGATGATGGATGTATTTCAATTGAAAGCTGCGTTTCCGTTGGGGGCCGCCGTTATGACGCTGACCGTTGCGCTTTTCTTGTTCAGCACACGCACCCGGAAAGGATTATCAGACCGCTAAATTGACATCAAACATACTTGCATTACATTAGGTCAAATGTTTGTGACTTTGCAGCTAGCGGGAACATGGACTACTGGAATATTGGAAAAATAAAGCCCAACATGCTAAAATAGGTTATTGTCGGCATAATCAAAAAATAAGGAAAACTCGGCTTTCAAGGATCTTCTATTATTCTTATCCACACGCAGAAAATCCGAGATGTCAATTGGACGGGCACATGAGTACCAAAAGGGATTATTACGAGATTCTGAATGTCAGCCGAAACGCATCCGACAGCGAATTGAAAGCCGCCTACCGTAAACTGGCCTTGAAATACCATCCGGACAGAAATCCAAACGACAAAAAAGCAGAAGAACAATTCAAAGAAGCTGCTGAGGCATATGAAGTCCTGCGGGATCCACAAAAACGCTCCCTTTACGACCAATACGGACATGCAGGCCTCGAGAATAGCGGTTTTAGCGGCTTTGGGGGCTTTGAAGACATTTTTTCCAGCTTCGGCGATATTTTCGAGGATTTTTTTGGTTTCACATCCCGCCGGCGCTCAAGAAGTCGAGCTATGCCCGGAGCAGATTTACGCTATGATCTCAATCTGGATTTCATGGAGGCGGTGTTTGGAATCGAAACCGAGATAAACATCGATAAACGGGAAATCTGTCCCGCTTGCAGCGGCAATGGGTGCGAGAAAGACACCGAACCGGAAAGTTGCCGGCACTGCAACGGCACCGGTCAAGTGTCCCGCAGTCAGGGTTTTTTTACGGTCCGCACCACCTGTCCGACATGCCGTGGCAATGGTCAAATCATCCTTCATCCCTGTCCAGAATGCCGGGGAACAGGTCAGGTAATGGCCCGTAAAACAGTTGCCGTCAAAATCCCGGCCGGTGTTGATAACGGCTCACGGTTGCGCCTGACCGGAGAGGGAGAGCCGGGTGTCTTTGGTGGCCCCCCTGGTGATTTATATGTGTTTATCCATGTCAAGCCGCATGAGTTTTTCAAACGGAGGGATACCGATATCATTTGTGAGATCCCGATCTCATTTGTCC
>JASFIG010000430.1:0-4180 GCA_050122795.1 Desulfobacterales bacterium | reverse complement strand
CGCAGTTATTAGTTATTTGTTATTAGTTATTATTGGTTATTGGTTTTCTACTTTTGACTTTAAGAATACACCAACAACTTCTCACCGCAGAAAAGCGACTCTTTCTTCAGACCTTCAATTTAGCAAGCATAACGAGCTCCTAAAAGCCATGAAAAACTATTTTCAAAAATAGAGATTACCTTGACTTTACCACACAATAACCTGCGATGATTAACTCAATTTTAGTTCTAATAACAAATAACGAATAACGAATAACTGTTAATATTTTACGATTGATGAATATCGTATGCGCCATATCATAAGTAAAAAGTAAAAATCCTACTCCTTTACGACAAAGGCTCCTTTGGGGCAGACATTCAGGCATACGCCGCAGGCGGTGCACAGAATCGGATCGATGCTGACGTGCTTCGCATCCTTATCTTCATCATGATAAATCAGGGCCGGGCATTCAAAATGCTTGATGCAATAGCCGCAGCCGTCGCATTCATCGCTGACTTCGACCGGAATATACTCACCGGAACCGCCCTGCCGCGCACGATGCAGCACACACGGATATTTTGAAATCACCACGGCCGGCCCATTTTTGCGGCTGTACTGCACCGCTTCTTTAAGCAAGGCAATAAAGTCTTTAACCTCATACGGGTCGGCCTCGCGCAAGAATTTGACGCCACAGCCTTCGACCAGCGAACGGATATCAACGGTCTCCGTTTCCTCGCCGCAGGCCCCGTGGCCGCTGGCCGGCGTTGGCTGATTGCCGGTCATGGCGGTGGTGCGATTGTCTAAAATGACCAGTACAAACCCCACTTTTTGGACCACCGCGTCTATCAGCGCCGGCACACCGGCGTGAAAAAAGGTCGAGTCACCGATGGTGGCCACAATGTCCGGCCGCTTTTTTTCATTTTTGTAGGCATGATAAAATCCGCAGGCCTGGCTGATGGCCGCTCCCATGCACAGCACCGTATCAACCGCCCCCATATTGAGGCCCAGGGTATAACAGCCGATGTCACTGGTGTAGATGCCCCGGGGGGCAGCCTTTTTGATGGCAAAAAAGCTGGCCCGATGCGGGCACCCCGGGCACAGCGTCGGCCGCCGGCCCGGTGGCGATGCTATCACAAAAGCCCTGGATTTAAGCCCGGCAAAATCACCGACAATTTGCTGAATTTTTTCAGGGCTCATCTCACCGACCCTTGGCACCGTTCCGGAATTCTTGCCTTTGACTCGATAGCGGTCGGCCAGCTGCATCTCGATGACACCCATGGTCTCTTCAATGACCAGAATGTCCTCATAGGTTTCGATTATCTGTTGGATAAATCGGGTGTGCAGCGGGAAGGGCTGAATAACCTGATAAAACGGGATCTTCGTCCAGATTTTCAGTTCTTTTAGAATATCTTTGGTATGCGCAGCGGCAACCCCGGAGGCAATGATGGCCCGCTTGGATCTGGCCTTGGGATTAAGCTTTTTGGGAGCGGTCGGCCGAAATCTGGCAATGGCGGCCATTTTTTCTTCCAGCTCCTTGTGCAGTTGCAGGCGAAACTTGGGTGTGGCCGCCCAGCGGGCCGGATTTTTGTCAAATTTAACCTCACGCTCATTTTTTTGAATGGCACCCAGCAAGATATCCTGCCGGGAATGGCACACCCGGGTGGTTGGGCGCACCATCACGGGAGTCAGATATGCTTCCGAAAGCGCATAGGCTGTTTTGATCATGTCTTTGGCCTGGCGGGGGGAATCCGGGTCCAGCACCGGAATTTTAGCAAACATGGCCATCAAACGGCTGTCCTGCTCTGTTTGCGAAGAGTGCGGTCCGGGATCATCGGCGCTGATGAGGACAAATCCGCCCTTGGTTCCCAGATAAGCGGCACTCATAAGCGGGTCGGAGGCAACATTCAGGCCCACCTGTTTCATACTGACTGCTGACCGCAATCCGGTCTGGCAACCGGCATAGGCCACTTCAAAAGCAATTTTTTCGTTGACGGCCCACTGGGTATGCATGCAAAGTGATTCCTGGCTTTGAAAGTAGGCCACCGCCGCTAGAATTTCCGAGGCCGGCGTTCCCGGATAAGAGGTTGCGATGGCACATCCGTTTTCGATCAGACCGCGTGCAATCGCTTCGTTTCCCAGCAGTAATCTTTTTTTAGTTTTGCTCACTGTTCGGTTCCTTTATCATCCTTAAGGACCTATCAGTCCCGTTTAGTCATTACTATTAATCCACTTATTTCTGGTTACCGGCTTCTCGCTTCTGGCTACTTGCTGCTGGCCTCTGAAACCTGACACCTGAACACTGAAACCTGACACCTATAGATGCCCGCAACCCTGAGTGAAGTCGAAGGACAACTCGTTACTCGTGGTTCGGCAGGCGAACCACCCTGAGCGAAGTCGAAGGGCAACCCGCAACGCGTAACTCGCTACAATTCAAACGCCGCCACACTGATGATCAGCGGTAATTCCCTTATTTTCTCGATCACATCCTCGGGAATCGGTGTGTCGGTGCGCAAAAAGATCATGGTCTTGTCGGAGCCCTCCTCCTGGCCTACCCGCATCCGACTGATATTGATGCGGTTATCACCAAGGAGAGTCCCGATGCTGCCGATGGCCCCTGGCTTATCATGATTATGGATCAAGATAAATCGATGGGCTGGTTCCAGTTCCAGACGGAAATTGTTGATATGGACAACCCGCGGATTTTTGCGGCCAAATATCGTTCCGGCGACAAAGTTTACATCCTTATCGGATACGGCCTTTACCGTTACTATATTAATATATTCCTCTGATTCGGCAATCTTGGATTCGGTCACTTTAATCCCACGCTCCTTGGCCAGCACCTGTGCATTGACGAAGTTGACATCGTCTTTGATCATGGGCGTCATCAGCCCTTTTAATACGGCAGTCGTAACCGGAGACAGATCCAGCTCATCGAAATCACCGGCATATTCGATCAGCACTTCCTTTATCGCTCCCTGGCTTAACTGCGCCAGCAGACAGCCCATGCGATCCGCAAGGGTTAAATAGGGGTTCAATTTCTCCAGTAAATCGCTGCTCACCGCCGGAACGTTGACAGCATTGATCACTGTTCCGTCTCTCAGATAGGCAATGATCTGTTCGGCCACCATGACGGCCACGTTGGTCTGGGCTTCCAACGTCGAGGCCCCCAGGTGCGGTGTGCAAATAACCCGATCAATCTCAAACAGCGGGCAAACCCCGGGGGGCTCAGTTTCAAAAACATCCAGCGCAGCACCGGCGACCTTGCCCGATTTGAGAGCATCGTTCAAATCAGCCTCGGAGACAATTCCGCCGCGGGCGCAGTTGATGATCATGACGCCATCTTTCATTTGATCGAATGCCTTCTTATCGAGCAATCCGACGGTGTCTTTGAGCTTGGGTACGTGCACCGTGATGTAATCTGAGCGTGCATATAAATCTTCGACAGAAACAGGTTCAAAACCGGCCTTTTCAATCGTCTCAGCCGGAATATAAGGATCGTGAACAATCACCTGCATCTTTAAACCGCGGGCGCGATCGGCCACAATCGATCCGATCTTGCCGAATCCGATAACACCGAGTACCTTGTTATAAAGTTCACGGCCCTGGAGTTTCTTTTTTTCCCATTTTCCATCCTTGAGCGTTGCGGTCCCCCAGGGAATATTGCGGGTCAGGGCCATCATCATGGCAATGGTATGTTCGGCGGTGGTGATCACGTTGCCCGTCGGGGTGTTCATCACCAGCGCCCCCCTTTTGGTGGCAGCCGGTATATCCACATTATCCAGACCGATTCCGGCCCGCCCGATAACCTTGAGATTTTTGGCCGCCTCGAGCAGATCCTCGGTAACTTTGGTGGCACTGCGAATCACCAGTGCATCATAATCGCCGATGATGGCTTTGAGCGCATCGGGCTCGAGACCTGTATTCACGTCCACTTCAAAACCCGGTTCCGATTCAAACATCTTGATGCCCGCTTCTCCGAGATTGTCACTGACCAACACTTTCATGATATGTCCCTCCCGGTTTTTAGAGCCCATCTCAAAAATGCACCTATTGCTCACGGACTTGCTCTACTGCATTTGAGAATGGTTCAAATATAATTTTCGTTGATGACATGTTTGGTGGATCGTTTTGAAAAGGCAAGATGAATCGAAATCGTGATCTTTTCGGAAATGAGCACGATTACTGGCTTGACACACTTTTG
>JASFIG010000429.1:0-4204 GCA_050122795.1 Desulfobacterales bacterium | reverse complement strand
GGTGTAGGGACCGATCTGTTTACCGACGGCACTCAAATTCAAAGCCATACATTAACCTCCAGGCTGGATGTTAATAGTTATTCGTTATTGGTTATTGGGTTCAAAATAGTCGCTTTTCGAATAACGAATAACCAGTAACCAATAACTTTCTAATCTAGTGTGAACGCCGGGACCAATATGAACTTAAGAGTCTCTTTGACCACCCTTGTGTAATTGTCGTGGTCGGTTTGCAGCATGGGTCGAAAAAAATCTTCCCCGGAGATAAAATTCAAGACCGTATTCCAGACTGCCAGGATGCGCGCTTTAGCCTCGATCGAAACGGTTTTCTTGTCAACCGCCAGTTGCATGGCCACGGCGATATTGGAAATATATTCTGCAATTTTGATGTCCATGGTCACGCCATGGGATGTTTTGTTGAAATAACCGAATAGAATCAGATTGGAGACTTCCGGATGAGCGAACAGATAATCGCACATCATGTCGATGGATATTTCGAGGCGATCTTTGAGAGATTTGCCCCTGACGGTTCTTTCGACTTCATTCAGGCGGGACTGAAGATCCTCGCCGACGTCCTGCAGGACGGCTTCATACAAATCCTGTTTTTCACCCCAGTGGTAGTACAGCGTGGAGATATCGATACCCACATCTTTGGCAATCTGACGGGTGGTGGTATCGTTGTATCCGTGTTCACCGAAAATTCGGCGGGCGGCCGCCAGAATTCTGGCTTTCATCGAATTTGGATCCTGCCGTGCTTTTTCCAGAGGAGATGGCATGCATAAGGCCTTGTAGTGCGGGTGAAGTAATCCAGCGATCGCTTCCATCAAATGATGGATTAGCCTATGGGATTTCGCGGTTGAAGTCAAGAAAATCTTGAAACGGTCGAGTGATTTGATTTTGAAAAAATAATTTGCATTTTCATAATTTATGCAATACTTTTGCATTACAGTTTTTGATTAAACTACTTTTTTATAATATTATAACCGATTAAAAATATTGCTAAATATTTTTATTCAGGCTTTTTATGTTTTGTCGCAACGAAATTACATATACGCGCAGGCATCCATCCGATAGCAGATTAGACGTCGCGCGGAGAACGGTTCAACTTTTTATTCTCGTTTTTGTTGCAATTTGCATTAGCCCCCTTGCACGCGCAGCGAGCCCGATGCCTGTTTTCGTCAGTATCAATCCCCAGAAGTTCTTCGTGCAACAAATTGGCGGCAACCGGGTCAGCGTTCAGGTGATGGTGCCGGCCGGCGCCAGTCCGGCTACCTATGAGCCCAAACCCAGGCAAATGGTCGATCTTTCGAAAACCAGCATTTATTTTGCTATCGGCGTGCCGTTTGAAAATGTCTGGCTGAAAAAGATAACGGCTGCCAACCCTGACATGACTATCGTCCATACGGATGGCGGCATCGAAAAGATACCCATGGAAACCCATCATCATGATGAGGAGGAGACACCTCATGAGGCCGGAACCCACGGGCACAGGGCACTGGATCCCCACATCTGGCTTTCGCCGCCTCTGGTGAAAATTCAGGCTCACACGATTATGAACGCCCTGGCAAAAGTTGACCCGGCCCACCGGGCTGAGTATGAGACCAACTATCAGCAATTCACCAGCCAAATTGACCAGCTGGACACGGAGCTCAAAGCGATTTTCACCGGGAAGCAGGCGCTGCAGTTTATGGTCTTCCATCCGTCCTGGGGGTATTTTGCCAAAGCGTATGGGCTCAAACAGGTTCCAATTGAAATTGAGGGCAAAGACCCCAAACCGGCCCGGTTGAAGGAGCTGATCGCACACGCCCGCGAAAAGGATATCAGCGTTGTCTTCGTTCAACCCCAGTTTTCGACTAAAAGCGCCCAACTCGTGGCCAGAGAAATCGGTGGTCAGGTTATTTTTGCCGATCCGCTTGCTGAGGACTGGCCGGCCAGTCTGCGCAAGGTGGCCGAGAGGTTCAAAGCAGCCTTGAGATAGGAATGCAATGATGCACTCACCGATTGTCGAAATGAATAATGTGTCGTTTGCCTACAATGGAGAAACCGTATTAGAGGATGTCAACCTCCAGATCCGGCAGGGGAATTTTATGGCCATGATCGGCCCCAACGGCGGCGGCAAAACCACCCTCTTGAAACTGATGCTGGGCCTGCTCAAGCCGGATACAGGCGTAATCCGCGTCATTGGCCAATCCACTCAAAAAGGATCGGCATATATTGGATATGTGCCGCAGGATGTGCATATCAACCGCAACTTTCCGATTACGGCCCTGGATGTGGTGCTGATGGGTAAGCTGGAGCCCAAAAAGCGATGGGCCCGTAAAACAGATGCCAACCGCCAGGACGCCATGGCAGCGCTGAAGCGAATGGAGATGGCGCCCCTGGCGCAAAAAAAGATCGGGGAATTGTCCGGTGGCCAGTGCCAGCGGGTCTTCATCGCCAGGGCGCTGGTCACCGAGCCTCAATTGCTGCTGCTGGACGAGCCCACCGCCAGTATCGACACCAAGGGTCAGGCGGAATTTTTCGAAATGCTCAAAGAACTGAACCGGGACGTCACCATTGTGGTTGTCAGCCACGACCTGCTGGCCGTATCCCGCTATGTCAAATCGGTGGCCTGCGTAAACCGGGTCCTGCATTATCACAACCGGGCCGAAATTACCGGTGAAATGCTGGAAACCATGTACCCCTGCGCCGCAGACGATACCTGCCCCGTGGAATTATTGGCCCATGGGCTGCCGCATCGAGTGCTCAAAGATCACTAAAGCTATTTCATAAATATTTTTATGAAAAAAATATTTACCCTTCGGGCGAACCGCATTCGTCCATTTGCTGCGTTATCAAGGGCTTGCGGTACTACAAAGTACAGCTGCACCCTTGAATGCCTTGCAAATGAACGAATGCAGCTCGTGAAATACACTTTAGCCATAAATACTTAACGAGCTAAAATTATGATCGAAGCCCTTCAATTTGAATTTATGCGCCATGCGTTGGTTGCCGGTCTGCTGGCCAGCGTGATCTGCGGTATCATGGGCACGCTGGTGGTCGTCAACCGCATTGTTTTTCTGTCGGGCGGCATTGCGCATGCCGCTTATGGCGGTATCGGCCTGGCCTTTTTCTTTGGCTGGCCCTATTTACCGGGAACCATCGGTTTTGCCCTGGCTGCCGCCATGGTGATGGCCGCCGTCAGCATAAAGACCAAACACCGCGCCGATACGATCATTGGTGTCATCTGGGCCCTGGGGATGGCATTCGGCATCATATTGATCGACCTGACCCCGGGCTACAATGTGGATTTAATGAGCTATCTGTTCGGCAGTATTCTGACCGTGCCGGCATCGGATCTGTTGATCATGCTGGTACTCGGGATTTTGATTACGATACTGGTGGCGGTTTATTACCAGGACCTGCTGGCCATGTCCTATGATGAGGAATTCGCTCGGATTCGCGGGGTACCGGTAAACGGCCTGTATTTTGCGCTCATCGGGATCCTGGCCGTAACCATTGTTCTGGTGATTCAAGTGGTCGGCTTGATTCTGGTAATTGCCTTGTTGACCATCCCGCCATTTATCGTCGAAAAGCACGCCAAATCCCTGGTTCAGATGATGGTGGGGTCCAGCCTGCTGGGAGCTATTTTCACGGTTTTCGGCCTGTGGCTATCATACCGGTATGATCTGACATCCGGCGCAGCCATCATCATGGTCGCCGGAATTGCGTTTATGCTCTCTTTACTGCTTGAACGCACGGGCATTCTTGCAAGAACTAAAAATCAGTCGGCTATTGAAACAAATTAGGAGATATTCATGTGCCATCAATGCAATTATCCGCAGATGCTTACTTCGGCCGATCTGGAAACAACCAAAAACCGTCTGCACGTTCTGGAGGTTGTCGGCAACAACCAGTTTCCACTGTCAGCCGATGATATATTCAAAACCCTGGAGCGTAGCAGTTCGATCAATAGGGTAACCGTTTACCGTATTCTGGATCTACTGGTGGATAATGGCATCGTTGAACGCCTCAGCACCGGCGGCCGGGCCGCTTATTACGGTCTGGCCCCCAATGATTACCACCAGCCCCATCCCCATTTTTATTGCAAAAGCTGCGGGCAAATGGACTGCCTGAATCCGGAAAGTTTAAACGTGGATACCGAGCCGCTGTGGCAAACCTTTCCCGGCCGGATCGATAAAGTGGAAGTCCGCGTGGATGGGGTTTG
>JASFIG010000428.1:0-4220 GCA_050122795.1 Desulfobacterales bacterium | reverse complement strand
CAGGGACACCGAGCGGGAGCAGGAATATTTTCAAATTATCGATTCCGAGGGTTCGCGTTTAACCCGTTTGATTAATAATGTGCTGGATCTGGCCAAGCTGGAGAAAAAGCAGCGGTCTCTCGATCTCAAATCGGGAACCTTTGAGGAAGTTGTTGCCGAAGTTCAAACGGTGATGCAAGCCAAACTCAAACAGGAAGGCTACACCCTGAAATTTGTGCAGGATGACAGGCGTCTGTTTCGCTATGATCGGGAAGCCATGATCCAGGTATTAATCAATCTGATTGAAAACAGCATCAAATTCGGCCAGGCGGCGGTGCGCAAAGAAGTTATAATTCGGACCTTTCCCGACGGCCGCTGGATGAAAATTGCCGTTTCCGATTTTGGACCCGGGATTCCGCGACGGGCGCTGAAAAAAATTTTTGATGACTTTTACCGGGCGGACAATTCACTCACACAGACAGCGCGCGGCACCGGTATCGGCCTGGCGCTGGTGAAAAAGTTTATTCTTCTGATGGGGGGGCGTGTCAGCGCCGAAAACAATTCCGGCGCAGGTTGCACTATAGTGATTTCCTTACCGCTAACCAGTAACAAAACGGTTGATTAAAAATCAACCGTTTTACCGAGTACCTCGCGAACGGTTCTGGCCAGCCTTCGAATGGTAAACGGCTTCATTATCAAGCCCTGGAGACCCAGTTCCTCAACCCGTTGTTCATTTATTCTTTCACTATAACCGGTGCAGATAATGATGGGTATATCATCGCGGATTTGGCGCAACTCGGTGGCCAGGATATCCCCGGTCATGTTGGGCATCGTCATGTCTGAAATGACCAGATCAAATTTATGCGGATCCGCTCGAAAGGCGTCAAGGGCTTCTATCGGTCGGGTCCACGTCTCTACCTGATAGCCCAGTTTAATGAGCATATTTTTACCCAGATCGATAAGGCTATCTTCATCATCGACCAGCAAAACACATTCCCTGCCTGTTGGCAGCGCCCTTAATTCCTCAGTTTCCGATACCGTCTGCTTTTCCATGATCGGGAAAAGGATTTCAAAGCGGCTGCCCGTGCCGGGCGTGCTGTCCACCTGAATACTGCCGCCATGCCCCTTGACGATGCCGTGAACGACGGCCAAGCCCATACCCGTGCCTTTGTCCTGGGCTTTGGTGGTGAAATAGGGATCAAATATGCGATCCATGGTGACAGCGTCCATCCCATGGCCGGTGTCGCTGATGCCGAGCTTTACATAAGGCCCGACGCTCAGGTCCGGATACAGAGCGGCCGCTTTGGCGGTCAGGTCGACGTTTTGCAGGCTGACACTTAAAATACCGGCTGAATCGGCCATTGCGTGGGCGGCATTGGTGCACAGATTCATCATGACCTGATGGATTTGGGTGGGATCTGCATAAATGGCATCCAGGTTGGGTTCGATATGTTGCTTGATTTCAATGGTGGTCGGTAACGAAGCCCGTAACAGGGTTAAGGCTTCTTTAATAATGGGTGCTAACGATATGATTTGTTTGTTCTGTTCGCTTTTACGGCTGAAAGCCAGGATCTGTTTGACCAGATCCTTGGCCCGATGACCTGCCTTGAGCACCTGATCGATGTTGTAATGCTCCATTGAATCCGGTCGGGTATCGTAAAGAGCCATTTCCGAGTAACCGATGATGGCGCCCAGGATGTTGTTAAAATCGTGCGCTATGCCGCCGGCCAGGGTGCCGATGGCCTCCATTTTTTGGGCCTGGATCAGCTGGGTTTTAAGCTGTTCACCCTCTCGCTGGGCAGATTTCAATTCACTGATATCCCGGGTAATGGTCAAAATGTGCGGCCGGTCATTTAGCCGGATCAACACCGCCGACATCAAGGCCGTTATCGTTCGACCGTCTTTCAGACGGAATCTGGCTTCCAAATTATCGATCTTGCCTTTTTCAGCGATACCGTCGAGCAGTTTCTGATGCTCGGCGGGGTTTTCCCAGATATCCAGTTCGGCGGCTGTTTTTCCGATAACCTCCGTCGCCGACCAGCCCGTTACCCGCGAAAAAGCGCTGTTGACGTCAATGCAGCGCCCATTTTCAGCCTGAATGATGGTGACCGGGTCCGGAAATGTCTCAAATACCGTCCTGAGGCGCTCCTCGCTTTCCTGCAAGGCCTGGCGGGTCATTTTATTTTCCAGTGCGTTGGCAAAAACGTAGCCCACGATATTGAGCATGGAATTGGTGTCTTCGATCCACATTTTTTCTTCGCGGACCGAGTCCAGTCCAATAAATCCAATCACCTTGCCGCCCATTATCATCGGTACGGCCAACACCGATTGAATCCCATGTTGGACTAGCTCCACTTTTAAAGAGTCGGCTTCAGGGGGCAGGTCAGAGACACGCGGAATGGTCACCATGTGGCCGCTTAAAAACCGGGTCATCACCCATTGAAAACTATCCACCGGTGCATCCTGAATGCGCTCTATGGTCGGCTCAATTTCATCATCGCACCATTCATGCGTGCAGGATACCGACTTTTGATCATCTGAAAATTGAAACACATAGCTGCGATCCGCCCCGGTAAATTCGCCGATCTGCTGCAGGGTGCGGTCTATTTCATCATCGATTTGGGCAGGGTGCAGATTGACAAACTGGCTGGAAACTTTGGTGATCAGATTCTGGAATTTGAGTCGATACTGCAGCTCCTCTTCGGCACGCTTGCGCTCGGAGATATCGGTGACAATGCCCAAAATGGCCGTCTCGCCCTGATAGCGGATCAGCTTGGTGGTGATAATGGCCGCAATTTTTTTGCCCTTTTTGGTGATCAGTTGATATTCATATGGCGCAACCTCCTGACCCTGCATGTTTTTTACGAAATTGGATCGCACCAGATCGACGGATTCCGGGGCAATCAGGGTCATGAAATCAAAATCCGGGGCGCATAACTCGGCCTTGCTATAGCCCATCTCCTCGGTGCACCGGCGATTGACGTATACAACACGCCCCCCCTTGTTGATGAAGATCATGTTGGGGGATTGCTCGGTGATGATTTGAAACGCCTTGCCCATTTTATGGGCGGATGAATCGATGTCCCTGGATTTGAGCTGCGTTTGCTGGGTCCGGTTGCGCTGATTCAATTCATCCGGCTTGGGCTCTGTCATTTAGCCTCCTGCTTACACATTATAAGAAACGGCTCCTGCTTGCCTTGCGGATGGGATACAAAAAGGCACACACGTATGTTGTTTAGATGTATGCGCCGATCACATTCTACCTCAATGCGCCTCAATTTGCTTAAAAAAAATATTTGTAATGATTCTAATTAGTTTATAACGCACTTGGCCCTCAATTGTCAAATATTTCCCATTTTATGCGGCACCACTCCGGTCTGTTAGATTGATTTTAACAGGATAACATCAATTCCAGCCGGCCGGTTTTCCGCCAAAATTGCGTTAATTTCACCATCAACGATAAAAATTAAAATTAAGGGTTGAAATTTTTTTATTTATAGCGCATTAATTCCACCTTAATTTGAAGACATTCATTTAACGTTACGGGCATGTTGTTTCTGCCCTTTCACCTGCTTGAATCAAAGCCTGTATTCTAATTGAAAAGGGAGTCCAAAATGCAGAAGGTGGGTATTATACTGTTGTGTATCGTGATGGTTACAATTTTTGGATCGGTGCTGGTTGTATCCGGCGAGGAAGACGTTGAAGATATGGTTGTTCCGATGGGTATCATCGTGCTCAGTGCCCCCGATGGCGTGGAGCAGAAAAGGGCGCCGGTGGACTTTCCGCATTCCCGGCATTTTGGTTTTGAATGCCAGGCCTGTCATCATACATGGGAAGGCACCACCCAGATAAAGGGGTGTATGACCGCCGGCTGTCATGACGTGACTGAGGCGGCCACCAAATCCAAACAGGGAACGCCTTCAAGAGCTGAGGAAATCCGCTATTTTAAAAAAGCGTATCATGAATCCTGCATCGGATGCCACAAGGTGATGAAACTTAAAAACAGAAAGATTGAAATGTCCGGCAAAAAGCTGGACGGCCCCCTGCCCAATCCCGGGCCATCCACTTGTATCGGATGCCATCCGAAAGAGGCATAAAGCGTTTGACAGACGGTAATGTCGGCCTGTTTTCGTCAGGCGCACATCAATGCAGGCGAATTTCCTTGAGCTGGCTGAATTTTTCAAGCCGTACGGTCAAATTTGCGGGTTGATAATCCGCATCTTGAAAAAACACAATTAAGC
>JASFIG010000427.1:0-4252 GCA_050122795.1 Desulfobacterales bacterium | reverse complement strand
CTGCCTGCCACACCGAAGCTCTTGAGCGAATGCGCATTTTTGAGATGAGTTTTAGTTTAATTTGTCACCTATTTTTTGCATGGCCTGCATAAAGGCGGCCCGTTTGTCCCGGGCATACGGATTATACCGGTGCATATCATAAAACAGTTGCCAGGTGTCGTTTTCAACTACCTCCAGAATATGCAGCAAGCGTTTGTAGCCCTCGCTGTCGATGCCCAGCGGCGCGGCGCCAAACGCCGACAGGCTTCTTCCGATATAATGCGTCAGCGCGAGGCTGACGGCAATCTGCTCATCATGATCTTCCGGCGTCGATTCGATCAGAACCAATTTTTTTGAAGCCAGATAGGTTTTGATTTTTTGATAAAGCCCTTTTCCGATTCGGATCGGGCTTAGAAAGATTTTGTGGCCTTTTAAAGAGTCCGCAGCGCTATCGGGTCCAAAGATCGGATGAGTTGCCAGAATTGAGACCGTTTCCGGCAGCGCTGCCTGCATCCACCGGACCGGATAGACTTTTACCGAGCAGACATCGACAACCACAGCACCTTCTTGCAAAAGCGGTTCGATCTCAGCCAGAACGTCCTGCAACACGGAAATCGGTACGCATATAATAACAATTTTTTGGCGGCAAACGTCCCGGAGCGAAGCAGTGCGGGCGCCGCACCTTTTGATCTCGGTCGATTTATCGCTTCGATTATAAACCACAACCTCAAAATCTTCAGCCAGATACCTGGCGGTCAGTTTGCCAAAGCGTCCGAATCCAATAATGCCGATCATAATACCTCTGCTATCCGTTTAAGCCCATTTTGAAGATTTTCGTCTGAGACAGCAAACGATATGCGCAAATGCTCCGTCATGCCAAATGCCTCGCCGGGGACCACCGCCACGCCGGCCTCTTTTAAAAGACGCCGGGCCAATGATTCGGCTGTTTCATTATTTTTTAAAACCGACGATACGTCCGGAAAAAGATAAAATGCTCCCTGGGGCTGTATGCAATCAAACATCTGTGAAACCTGTTTATAGGCCCTATCTCTTTTTTGCTGCAGTTCAGCCTTGCGGCCCGAAAGCCAATCTTCTCCCAATGTCAGGGCAGTCAGGGCACCGTATTGGGCAAAGGTGCAGACATTGCCGGTCAAATGGCTTTGAATTTTAGACAGGGCGTCAATGACGTCAGCCGGGGCGGCAACGTAGCCGATGCGAAAGCCGGTCATGCTGTAACTTTTTGAAAAACTGCGCGCTACGATCAGCCGCTCGCGGGCCGATGCGATATCAAAAATGCTTTTATAAACGCTGTCGTCGTAAACAAAATCCTTATAGGCTTCATCCGCCACAATAAACAGGTCGTGATCTTCCGCCAATCGGACGATTTTTTGCAGGTCATTCATGGGATAGACCGCACCGCTGGGATTGTTGGGCGAGTTAATCAAAATGGCTTTTGTGCGCGGCCGAACGGCTTGCGCAATAGCATCGACGTCCAGCTGGTGTTTCTGCGCAGTCACCGGCACCGGCCGGCCGCCGGCCATTTTGATCTGCTCGATAAAACTTACCCAGTAAGGAACGGGAATAATCACCTCGTCCGCAGGATCGCAGATAGCCTGAAAAATCATGTACAAACCCTGTTTGGAGCCGTTTGTCATCAGGATGTTGTCGATAGCATATCCGTCAAATTGTGCTGCCAGCTGCGTTCGAAGCTCTGCAAGGCCGTTCACCGGACTGTAGCGGGTTTTTTTGGCGGCCAGCGCATTCTGGGTGGCGTCAATTATCAGCGTCGATGTATCGAATTGCGGCTCGCCAACCGCCAGATCGATAATCTGCCGGCCCTCAACTCGCAGCTGCTGAATCAAGGTGGTGAAGGCAACCGTTTGTGAACCGGCGATAGCATTTATTTTATCAGACAGTTTCATTTGCTCTCATCTTCTGTCGCAGGGCAAGGTCGACGATCACCAATGCTGCCATGCTTTCGACAATGGGCACGGCGCGCGGCACCACACAGGGATCGTGACGTCCCCGGGCTTCAAGGACCGTATCGTTGCCCTTGAAATCGACGGTATTTTGGGGCAGGCTGATGGTGGACGGCGGCTTGAAAGCGACTCTGAAAATAATGAACTCGCCATTGGATATGCCGCCCTGCACCCCTCCGCTGTAATTGGTTGCGGTTCCCAGACGGGTTCCTTTTTTAACGAAAGCATCATTATGTTCAAACCCGCGCATGCGTGAACCGGCAAAGCCCGAACCAATTTCAAATCCCTTGGTTGCCGGAATCGACAGCATGGCCTGGGCCAGCATGGCTTCGGCTTTGTCAAAAACAGGTTCTCCCAGGCCGGCGGGGACATTACGGCAGACACCCGTAATAACGCCCCCCAGGGAATCGCCGGCTTCTTTTGCGGCTTCAATTGCGGCAATCATATTTTCCGCTGTCGACGCATCCGGACAGCGAACCGCAGTCTGATCGACATCCTTGCGCCTAATGTTCATCATGTTCGCAGAAGGCGCCTCGATCGTAGAAACAGAGTTGACCCAGGCAACAATGTCAATGCCGTATCGCTCGCGCAAAAATTTTTCGGCGATGGCACCGGCGGCCACACGGCCGATGGTTTCTCTGGCGCTGGCGCGCCCGCCGCCGCTTAGGGCCTGAAGTCCGTATTTCATCTGGTAGGTATAATCCGCGTGCGAGGGTCGCGGTATCGAACGCATCTGGCGATAGTCGGCCGGGCGCTGATCGGTATTTTTGACCATCAGTGCGATCGGCGTCCCCAGAGTCAGGCCGTTGTCGACCCCCGACAGGATAGCGACGCGGTCAGCCTCTTTGCGCGAGGTCGTCAGTTCGCTCTGGGCCGGCCGTCGTCTGTCCAGCTGGGGCTGGATATCGGCTTCGTTTAGCGACATTCCCGGCGGGCAGCCGTCAACCACGGCCCCGACTCCCCGACCGTGAGACTCACCGAAGGTAGTGACGCGAAACAAGGTACCAAATGAACTGCTCATGGGTTCTCCTTATCAGTTGAGCCGGTTGAGCCCGTTGGCCCGTTGAGCCAGTTCAATCAGGAAAGTGCTCGACGAAAAATTACCGGACAACCGGCTAACGGGTAACGGGTCCAACCGAAATCTTCTTAATAATTTCTTGGACAATTTCATTTATCGGCCTGTTATCGGTCTGAACGGAAAAATCACTGGCGCTCTTATAATACGGGCGGCGCTCTGATAACAGGTCTTCGATTTCCGCCAGCGATCCTTTTTCGGTCAGCGCGGGTCGCAAGTCATCGGTATGGGTATCCGCCAGCATCCTCGAGCGGATGGTGTCTGCCGATGCGTTTAACCAGACCACCTGGCCGCTGGTTTTCATGGTCTCAATGTTAGCGGTATCGAGCACCACGCCCCCTCCGGTAGCCACCACCTGTCGGTCTGCTGCGCAAATCTGTTTCAGGGTCGAACGCTCCATACGGCGAAACGAATCCCAGCCTTCGGTGTCGGTGATGTCTTTGATGCTTTTTCCCGATGCTCCGACCAGCACGGCATCCGCATCGACAAAGGCCCAGTCAAGGGCGTCGGCAACGGATTTACCGACGATGGTCTTACCGCTGCAGCGGTATCCGATCAAAAAAAGATTCATCACGGATATAACCCTTCAAAAACCTGCCAGAAGGCCGGAAAGGATTTTTCGACACAACCCTCGTTTCGAATGCAGATCCCCGGCACTTTTAAACCTGCAATGGCAAAACTCATGGCGATGCGGTGGTCATTGTAGGTTTCAACGACCGCGCCCTGCGGCTGGCCGCCCCTGATCGTCAAAGTGCTTTTGGTGCAGCTGGCCTCGATGCCCATTTTGTTCAGCCCGGCTACTGTGGCGCCCAGGCGGTCGCTTTCTTTTGATTTCAGGTGAGCCACGTTTTTGATCACGGTGGTCCCCTGGGAAAAGGCTGCCACCACAGCCAGCGTGGGCACCTGATCGGGCATATCGGCCAGATCGGCCTCGATGGCCTTCAGTGGCCCGCCGCTAACCGCAATGCCGTCCGGTTCCCTGGACACGCAGCATCCCATTTGTTGCAGCAAATCGACAAAGTGCACATCGCCCTGGAGTGAATCGCTGTTGACGCCCATCACCTTAATTTCGGTGCCGCTAATGGCAGCTGCGCTCCAGAAATAGGCTGCCTGGGAGCCATCTGCTTCAACAGCGTATTGGCCGGCACGATAGGATTGCCCTCCGGGAACCCAAAATTGATGATAGTCGTTGCGATCCAGTGCAATACCGAAGCTTTCC
>JASFIG010000426.1:0-4257 GCA_050122795.1 Desulfobacterales bacterium | reverse complement strand
AAAATTAAAGCCGCGCTGGATTTCATCGAGCACGGCGGTGATACCGCGATCATTACAAGCCCGCATCTATTAAGAAAAGCCATGCAGGGAAAGGCGGGGACACGTATTTGCCGCGAGGGGGCATAATCACTATGAGTCCGGAGCAAAACGATTTAATCACCACGAAAGCACGAAAGTTTGAAAACACGAAAAATAAAAAATAAAATTTCGTGCTTCCTGATTTTCGTGTTTTCGTGGTTTGCCAGTTGGTAAATATTTAACCACAAGGACACAAAGTGCACAAAGAAGGATCTTTATTTTAATATTTTTTAAACTTTTGTGACATCGTGCCTTTGTGGCGAATCAATACAGCATAACAATAAAGATACGGCCCCATGATAAAATTTACATTAAACGGCGTAGAAACATCCTATGACGGTGATCCCAAACAATCTCTGTTAAACTATCTGAGAGAGACCATCGGCATTGTCTCAGTAAAAAACGGCTGCAGCGGGGAGGCCACCTGCGGTGCCTGCCTGGTGGAGGTCGATGCCAAACCGGTGCTTTCGTGTGTAACCCCCATGCAAAAGGTTAACGGTGCCCGCATCGTCACCATTGAAGGCCTTCCCAAACGCTTACGCCAAACCCTGGGCCGGGCATTTGTGGCCAGGGGCGCTGTGCAGTGCGGTTTTTGCACGCCCGGATTTTTATCGCGCGCCAAAATACTTCTGGAGAACAATCCCCAGCCCAGCCGGGACGACATCATCAAAGCCCTGCGATTTAACCTATGCCGTTGTACCGGTTATATCAAAATCGTCGATGCCATCGAACTGGCGGCCGAGCACATCCGAAAAAATCAGGAGCTCCAATTACCCGCCGGCGGCAAGGTAGGGACGTCTCAACCCAAATACGATGCCTATGACAAGGCGATGGGGCGGAGTGCTTTTATTGATGATATGCGCATCGATGGTATGCTGTATGGCGCCTTGAAATTCAGTGACCATCCCCGGGCGGAAATACGTCAAATTGATGTCACTGCGGCTGAAAATATGCAGGGTGTGGTGCGGGTATTCACGGCCGGTGACATTCCCGGTGAACGCACCATTGGCGTGATACACCAGGACTGGCCGGTCATGATTGCAGCCGGTGAAACCACGCGGTACATCGGGGATGTCCTGGCGGGTGCGGTGGCAGAAAACGAAGATATTGCCCGCCGGGCGGTGGCGGCCATCGAAGTGCAATATGCTATCCAGGAGCCGCTAACCGACGTGCATGCTGCCGAAGGTAGCCCCATTAAGGTCCACGAATCCGGCAACCTGTTGAGTGTATCCCACATTCAACGCGGCGACAATATTGATTCGGTTCTGATGGCATCGGCCCACCGGGTGGAAGCCACCTTTGAAACCCAGCGGGTAGAGCACGGGTTTTTAGAAACCGAGGTCGCGATTGCGTTGCCGATGGGCTCAGATGGGATTGAGCTGTATGTACAAAGCCAGGGCGTGTATGAGGATCAGCGACAGATCGCCAAAATCCTCGGTGTTTCCAGCGATAAGGTCAGCGTCAAACTGGTGCCCACCGGTGGGGCGTTTGGCGGCAAGGAAGATTTGACCGTTCAGGGGCACGCGGCCGTTTTTAGTTTCCTGCTCAAAAAACCGGTTAAGGTCAGCTTAAACCGGGCTGAATCCATTCGCATGCACCCCAAGCGCCACCCCTTTTACATGCAATATGCGCTGGGATGTGACGAAAACGGCAAACTGACCGGATTGTCCGCGCGCATCGTGGGGGATACCGGCGCCTACGCCTCACTGGGGGCCGAAGTGCTGGAGCGGGCTGCCGGTCATGCCACCGGCGCCTATTTTGTGCCCCATGTCGATATCGAATCCAAAGCCGTTTATACGAACAATATCCCCTGTGGCGCCATGCGGGGCTTTGGTGTCAATCAGGTCACCTTTGCCATGGAAGGCTGCATCGAGCAATTGTGCGCGCGGGGCGGATTTGATCCCTGGCAGTTTCGTTTTGACAATGTTCTTGATACCGGTAAAGCCACAGCCACCGGACAGATTCTGGGTGAAGGTGTCGGGCTGAAGGAAACACTGCTGGCGGTCAAAGATGAATTTTACGCGGCCAAAACAGCCGGACTGGCCTGCGGCATAAAAAATTGCGGTATCGGCAACGGGGTGCTCGAAGAGTGTGATGTTAAAATTGAAATCAAATCTGAAAATCACATCCTTTTGCAGCACGGCTGGACTGAAATGGGCCAGGGGGTGGATACCGTCGCGCAGCAAATTCTTTGCGAAGAGGTTGGAATTGCAGATCCGAGCTGTATCGAAGTCAGCGTCAACACGGATTCTATGGCGCGGGCCGGCATGACCACCGCCAGCCGTGCGACGTTCCAGATGGGACATGCCATCATCAGAGCCGCGCGTCATCTCAAAAAGGATTTAGCTTCTAAAAAGCTGGCTCAATTGAGTGGCAATGTTTACACCGGACGCTGGGTTTGTGACTGGACCACCCCTCTCGGCAAAGCGGGCGATGTCCTGACCCATTATTCTTATGGTTATGCCACCCATCTGGTGATACTGGACGAGAGCGGCCAGGTGGAACGTGTCATCGCAGCCCATGACGGCGGGCGCATCATCAACCCCACCCTGTTTGAAAGCCAGATCGAAGGAGCGGTCGTCATGGGGCTCGGCTATGCGCTCACCGAAGAGCTCCCCATGGAAGACGGGCAACTGAAAACCAAACGGTACGGCAAGATGGGAATCCCGCGCATCAAGCATGTGCCGCGCATAGGGGTTAAAATGGTGGAAGTCAAAGACCCCCTGGGCCCCTATGGTGCCAAAGGGGTCGGGGAGATCGGCAACATTCCGACCGCCGGAGCCGTTGCCAATGCGCTGTTTCGGTATGATGGTGTGCCACGTGTCAAACTTCCTATAAAGCTTAAATGACCTCTATCTTTATTAAGCTGATCCCGGAACAGCGCCATTTTTGATTATTTCGTTAAAAATTCGAAATTCGAATATCGAAATCCGAAACAAATTCGAATACCAAATGACAAAAATCCTAAACACATTGGTAATATTGTTTTCTTCCAAGGTCTGAGAAAGGTGAATATCGGCTATGACGCTTTACCTGAAAGATGCCACCTATATCGATTGGAAAACACTGGCGTTTACATCCACCCATCTGGCGGTTTCTTGCGGAGATGACGGCAGCATCCAGTTTCTGGATGCGTTACCGCCGGCGGGAGATCTGGGCGCCAATGAGAGGATTCTGGACTGCCGTAAGCGGCTGGTTACCCGGGCGTTCGGTTGCGGTCATCATCATATTTATTCCGCTCTGGCCAGGGGGATGCCGGCGCCGGCGAAAATCCCGCAACATTTTTCAGAAATTCTGCAGTATGTTTGGTGGCACCTGGATAAATCCCTCAACACCGATATGATCGAAGCCAGCGCTCTGGTTTCGGCGATGTACTGCGCCAAAAATGGTGTCACCTTTGTCATCGATCATCATGCCTCACCGTTTGCCATTGACAATTCCCTGGAAACCATCGCCAGGGCATTTGATCGGGTCGGCATCTCCCATTTGCTGTGTTATGAAATGTCGGACCGGGATGGGGATGGACCCAGGGAAAAGGGCCTGCAGGAAACAGACTCCTTTTTGAGCTCCGGCCGCCAGGGTCATGTCGGCCTGCACGCTTCGTTTACCGTTGGTGACGATTTGCTCAAACGGGCCGTTGATCTGGCACACAAGCATAACACCGGCCTGCATGTGCATGTTGCCGAAGATGCGGTCGATCAGGAATCCTGCCTGCAGCACTACAACAAACGGGTAGTGGAACGCTATGCGGACGCCGGTGCGCTGGAGCTCTCAAAATCGATCTTTTCACACTGTATCCACCTGAATGAACGCGAAAAGCAACTCATACGGGAGTCCGATATTTACATCGTCCAGAACACCGAGAGCAATCTGAATAACAATGTAGGGGTTACCAACTACCGGGAGTTGGGTGAAAATGTTATCCTCGGAACCGACGGGATGCACAGCGATATGCTGCGAAGCGCCAAGGCCGCCTTCTTGACCGGTCAGGCAACGGAAGGTCTGGGTATGGACGCGGTTTACAAACGCTTCCGAAAGGTGCACGATTATATCCGCGAAAATGGATTTAGCGGCGACGGCGACAATAATCTGGTCATTTTAGATTATGATTCCCCCACGGATATCAATGCCGGTAATTTTTTGGGGCACTTTGTGTACGGCATCGATGCCCGCCATGTG
>JASFIG010000425.1:0-4265 GCA_050122795.1 Desulfobacterales bacterium | reverse complement strand
CAGTAGGCAGAGCAGGTGGCTGTTAACCACCGGGTCCGCGGTTCGAGTCCGTGCTGGGGAGCCACTTTCAAAATGAAGGGGCGCGTTCAACTGAAAGCGCCCCTTTATATTTTTCCCCCCGATTAATTCTTTCATGCGGCCCGCCCAAAACCTTTCGGAACAAAATCAATCCTCCAAATTTTCTGATATTTCCCATATCTATTTGTATTTTTTATTTAAAATTTATTCTATAGCTGCAATTCGAAGCTTGACCCTCCCGACTGACCGATTGTCTCGGTTATAGCGCAAAATTGATCTTCAAAAGAATAAAAACAAGTAAAGATTTTGGCCATTTGGGCCGATAAAAGTAGTGTCTTCGACCGCTGATTTCTTTGCAGATGAAATTTGAATGCGTTGGGCTGCATCTCCCATTCGAAGTGCAACTGCCATTTTATCAGAGCATTACAGAAATCATATTATAAGAAATTTACATCATTTCAAGCGTTTAAAAAATACAATGAATAAAACTGCCAAAAATTCAAAGCCATTGAAAAATTCTCAACAGGTTTTGTCCACCTTAATCAATACCATCCCCAATCCGGCATTTTTTAGAAATAAAGACGGGGTATTCGTCGACTGTAACACGGCCTTTGCGGAAAAAATTCTGGGAACCCAGTGCGAAAAGATTGTGGGGCAATCGGTTTTTGAGCTGCCTGACATCATTCCTCAGGCGCTGACGGATTTTTGCCTGGAAAACGATAAAAAACTGCTCGACCACCCCGGAATACAGACATATGAAGCCGCCATCGCATGTGCCGACGGCGTCAAGCGTGATTTTATGCTCAGCCGCTCAACGTTTACCGATCATAATGGGGTGATTGCCGGTATCATCAGCGTGATGCTGGACTTAACCGACCAGAATCGTGCCGAGAGACGGCTCAAAGATCGAACCTCCGAGCTGGTGAAATCCAACCAGGAACTCGAACGCCAAATAAAGAAACGCAAAAAGGCCAAACGAACGGCTAAGCAGGCGCACCGTGAAATTGAGCATTTGATTTCATCATTACCAACCATTCTGATCGGCTTAAGCCACCATAATGAGATCATTCATTGGAACCAAATGGCCGCCAAGGTATTTAACATTTCTGCAAGTGCAGCGATGGGTTTGAAGCTGGATCGTTGTGAAATTGATTGGGATTGGGAAAAGTTATCGGACGGCCTGGTAAGGAGTCAGAGCGAAGGGCGCAACGTCCGGGTAGATAACATCCATTACCGCAATGCTGATGGCGAGGATCGGTATCTGGGTCTTTCCATCACTCCTTTTAAGGGCGAAAACGAGCGCATTTCAGGCCTGACGATTATCGGTGCGGATATCACCGACCGCATAAAATTTGAAGCCCAGCTGCATCAGTCTCAAAAAATGGAAGCCATCGGGCAATTGGCCGCCGGGATTGCCCATGAGATCAACACCCCGACCCAATTTGTCGGCGATAACACCCGTTTTTTACAGGATGCCTTCAGCGATTTAGTTGCCGCCTGCAATCTGTACAAAGAATCCATCCATGCTGCTGTAGCCGGCACCTTAAACGCAGAACGCATTCAAGAACTTGAAGCGCAACTAGAAGAGTTGGACATTGCCTATCTCGAGGAAGAAGTTCCGCTGGCCATCGAACAGACGCTGAAAGGCGTCGATCGGATCACCCATATCGTACAGGCCATGAAAATATTTGCCCATCCAGGTGGAGATGAAAAAGAACCCGTTGATATCAATAAAGAAATTGATAAAACCATCACCATTACACGCAATGAGTGGAAATATGTGGCCGATTTGAAAACCGATTTCGATACCGCTTTGCCGACCGTGCCCTGCCACCGCGCGGAATTTAACCAGGTCATATTGAACTTAATTGTGAATGCCGCGCATGCCATTGCCGATGCAAATGCGGAAAAATCATCTGAAAAAGGCATTATTACCGTCAGTACCCGGCAATCTGGAAACTGGGCTGAAATTCGAATCAGTGATACAGGCGCCGGTATCCCGGAGCATATCCGGCATCGTATATTCGATCTGTTTTTTACCACCAAGGAACCGGGCCGCGGAACCGGACAGGGGCTGGCCATCGCTCATTCTGTGATTGTTGACAAACATGACGGCTCGATTGACATTGAAACCAAAGAAAATAAAGGCACCACCTTTGTCATCCGGCTGCCGATACACACGAATTTATCTTGAAATGAATGATCCATCCAAAAGACGCATTTTATTTGTTGATGATGAGCCCATGGTCTTAAAAGGTCTCCAGCGGTCCCTCAGAAAAATGCGGTCCGAGTGGGAGATGCGCTTCTCCACCAGCAGCAAAGAGGCACTAAAGATTTTGAGCGCTGAACCCATTGATGTCATTGTGTCTGACTTAAGAATGCCGGAGATGGATGGCGCCCAGCTGCTTGCAGAAGTCAAGCGCCTGCATCCACAGGTGGTGCGCATTATCCTTTCCGGGCAGGTGGAACAGGAAACAACGTTTAAGTCGGTCCAACTGGCGCATCAAAGCCTTTCCAAACCCTGTGATGTCGATATTTTAAAACAAACCTTAAACAAGCTCTTTGGTTTACGCAATCTGCTGGAAGATGAATCCATCAAGCGCATTGTTTCACAAACTGAGACGCTTCCGAGCCTGCCGGCCATTTACACCCAAGTCATCAATGAGCTGCATGCGCCGGATCCTTCGGTGAAAAAAATCAGCGATATTATCGCCACCGATCTGGCGATGACGGCCAAAATTTTACAGGTGGTCAACTCTGCGTTTTTCGGGCTCGTTCGTAAAATCAACAACCCCAGAGAGGCGGTCATGCTGCTGGGGACCGAAACCATCAAAGCCCTGGTGCTTTCGGTCAAGATTTTTTCCGAATTTAATCAAAAAAATTACGCCTGGTTTAACTTCGACGAACTGTTTAATCACAGCATGTCCGTCAGCATTTTTGCCCAGAGCATTTCCAAAGAGGAACGCCTGGATCAATATCTGGTCAATAATGCGTTGATGGCCGGCATGTTTCACGATTTGGGAAAACTGATCCTGGTCACCAATTTTCAAGAACCGTATCAAAAAATTTTATCAGAAGCCCGGCTCAATGGGAAAAATCTGTGGGAGCTTGAAAAAGATCGGTTTGGAACCAGCCATGCGGAAATTGGCGCCTATCTAATGGGGTTATGGGGATTGGATTACCCGGTCATTGAAGCGATAGCGTATCATCATTGTCCCGGCAAAAGCCTGGCGAGCTCAACCGGGCTTTTGACTGCCGTGCATTTTGGGGATGCATATGACCGTTTGAAAATGGATGAAGATGACTCCGAAGAATTAAAACAACTGGATCGCGGGTATCTTGACAACCTGGGGGTTGGCCATCGGGTAGAAGAATGGCAAACGGTTTGTCAGAATCTCGCAGAGAGGAAAGGGTAATGAAAGATAAAGTTTTGCTGGTCGATGACGATGCCATGGTGCTGGCCGGTCTCAAGCGCCAGTTGCGAAATCAGTTTCGGATCGACACCGCGCTCAGTGGCGAAGAGGCCTTGCAACAGGTGCAGGAAAATGGTCCTTATGCGGTGATTGTTTCCGACTATATGATGCCGGGCATGAACGGTATCGAATTTTTAGCGTATGTCAAAAAAACCAGCCCGGATACCGTGCGCATGATGTTGACCGGCACAGCCGATATGCCGACTGCCATTCGAGCGGTAAACGAGGGCAATATCTTTCAGTTTCACCCCAAGCCATGTCCGGCTGATATACTCAGCCAGGCCATCCAAAGCGCGATCCAAAAATACCACAAAGTCGTTTCCCACCAACAGCAGCTGAACAATTTCAAATCCTCTCTTGAAAAGGCCAGCAAGGTTCAGCACGAGCTGTTGCCCAAATCAGACCCTGATTTTGACGGTTTTGATATCGCCGGCCGCAGCATCTGGTGCGATGAAACCGGCGGGGACTATTATGATTTTTTATATCCACCGACAAACGGCCACCAAAAGATCAGCATTGTGGTGGGTGATGTCACCGATCACGGCATCCCGTCTGCGCTGCTGATGACTACTGCGAGGGCCTTTCTCAGGGAACGCATTCAGACAACCCCTTCAGCCTGTTCCGCCGTTATTTCTGATGTGAACAAACGACTGGTGCAGGATGTTGAGCAGCTGAATCTATTTATGACCATGTTTTACTGTGAGATTGACGCTCAAGAAAAATGCATCCGATGGGTTAAGGCCGGACATGAGCCGGCCATTCTGTGGACGCCGA
>JASFIG010000424.1:0-4277 GCA_050122795.1 Desulfobacterales bacterium | reverse complement strand
GGGCCAAACGCTAAGCTATGCCGCAAGGCCGGAGGAAGCAATTGAGCATATCAAAAAAGGGATTCGTCTTAACCCTTTTCCGAACTATATGTACTTTTACCACATAGGACGCTGCTATTTGCAGAAAGGGCAATATGTGAAAGCTCTAACAGAGTTTAAGAAAGCACTTCAGCGCGCCCCGGAGTCTCCTCCGCTCCATTTTTATTCAGCTGTGACTTACATTTTATTAAACCGGGAAGAAGAGGCACGTACATCCGCAGCGAAAGCCTTAGAGTTAGCACCCTTTATTTCAGTCGCATGGATTTCAAAAGTATCGCGGGAGAAAAATCAAGCTTATCTTAAACTCATTGTCGATGCGATGCGCAAGGCGGGATTTCCCGAAGGATCCTAATTTATCAATATTGCCTATAACTCTCATCCAAACCAACAATTTAAGGCTTTTATTTGCAGAGGTGCCGTATGACGGATGAACGAGCCAGGCGGAAGATGAGCGCCATCCTCAGCGCTGACGTTAAGGATTACAGCCGTCTGATGAGCGCTGACGAAGAAGGCACCGTCAAAGACCTGAACGCCTGCCGTGAAATCATCGCCGGATGTGTCGCTGATCACAGGGGTCGGGTTGTGGATTCTCCCGGGGACAACGTGTTGGCAGAGTTTGCCAGTACGGTGGAAGCGGTCAAGTGTGCGGTGCAGATCCAGAAGGAGTTGAAGGCCCGCAATGCCGGTTTACCGGAAAGCAAGCGGATGGAATTTCGCATCGGCGTCAACCTGGGTGATGTCATCGAAGAAGAAGGCCGCATCTACGGCGACGGCGTGAACATTGCAGCGCGCCTGGAGGGGCTTGCCGACGCCGGCGGCATCTGCATTTCCGGCACCGCTTTTGACCAGGTCAAGGGCAAGCTACCACTGGGTTACCAGTTCGTAGGGGAACAAACGGTTAAAAATATTCCCGATCCCGTTCGTGCTTATAAAGTGCTGATGGATGAAAGGGATGCCGGCAAAATCATCGGTGTTGAAAAAAAGGCACCAAAAGGCCGGTGGCTCGAGGTGGCTGCCGTCATCTTTTTCGTTGTTATCGGCCTGATCATTTATCAGTTTTACGTGCATCGCCCGACTGTTGACCCTGCCTCAGTGGATAAGATGGCATTTCCCTTGCCTGAACAACCTTCCATAGCTGTGCTTCCCTTCGATAACCTCACCGGTGATCCTGATCAGGAATATTTTAGCGACGGTTTGACTGAAGAAATCATTACAGGGCTTTCCAAGGTTCCAGACTTATTTGTGATTGCCCGCAATTCATCGTTTATTTACAAGGGCAAACCGGTAAAAGTCCAGCAGGTAAGCGAGGAACTTGGTGTTCGTTACGTTTTGGAAGGGAGCGTGCGAAAGGAAGGAAATCGCGTCCGGATTACAGCTCAGTTAATTGATGCGATTTCGGGACGCCATATGTGGTCAAAGCGTTATGATCGCGAGCTGAACGATATATTTGAACTGCAAGATGAAATAATGAGAGATATATTGATCGAAATGCGCGTTCAACTTACTGAGGGAGTGCAGATCCGCGGATGGCATACGACTTATCATGACAAAAAAATCAATATGGAAGCTTATTGGAAACAAATGCAATCCCGCTGGCATTTTTTTCGAATGGATCCCGAGGGATTTGCGATGTCTAAACAGTTAGCGGAGGAGGCTGTCAAAATAGAACCCAACTGGTATGCACCTTATACGTTGCTTGCATATATCAATCAGAGGAATTTGCCACTATCTGAAAAGTATGCCCGAAAGGCGCTCGAACTCAATGATTCCGCGCCAATGGCAAATATAACGATGGGCCAAATTTATCTCAAAAAAAGACAGTGGGATAAAGCCATTGCTTTGGGAGAAAGAGCGCTAGCGCTTGATCCGAATGGAGCTGAAGTCCACAATCATTTTGGTTATATTCTAAATGAATCTGGTAGATTTGAAGAAGCCATTCCATTTATGGAGAGGGCATTTCGGCTCGATCCATATCCTCCAAGTTTTTATTATTACAGATTGGGATTAGCCTATTTCTATGTCGGAAGGTACGACGATACGGTCAAGATATGTGAAAAGGGCCTTGAACGAAATCCAAGAGATTTGTTTGCGCGAATAATATTGATAGCGGGTTTTATTGGACAAGGACGCGAAGATGAGGCACGCGCCGAAGCAAAAAAAGTTTTAAAAGTTTATCCTGAGTATTCAATTAGACAAGCGAAGGCAAATTCAACTCAAAAAAATAAAGTTGCATTAAATAGATTTTATGCAGCTATGGCCAAAGCCGGACTTCCTGAATGATTCTTAGGTTATGACGAGGCGGACGCCCGTTAAATTATAAGTTTATAGCTGCCGGGCGTCACCCTGTCACCGGTGGCCTTTGCACTTTTCTTCTTGATAGACGCGCTTTCAAATAGGTTGGTTACAATTCAATTTAATTGGTTTCGATGTGAAATAATACTTTCCTATAGTAGCACTATATGCAAAACTATTTGCTATAAATAATAGGACCTTGATGGTTCTTACCGTGTAGGGGACATGTCATGACGCAGAAGGACAGCTCATGACCTCAGGGGGACAGCTCATGACGGAGAAGGACATAAAAAAAAGGTTTGGGGCTTCGCGCTCCGCGCTACGACCCCACAGGTAGAGTTCAGGGTTCAAGGTCAAAGGAAACGAAAAAAACAAGGGGATAGGCAGCTATGGCAGATGGTGTTGTGAGAAGATTGCCGGTGAAAAGAAAAGATAGGTCGATCGAACTGATTGAAATCGAAAGCATTTTTTACCTGGAGGCCAAAGGCCATGATACGCTGATTCGGACACGGCGAAAAAAACCGTATCATTCCGTTCAGCGGCTGGGCGAGCTTGCCAAAAAGCTTCCGAAACCGGCCTTCGTTCGCTGCCATCGAGAATACGTCATCAACTTAAATCGGGTGCGAATGCTAACCCCTCGCAAATCAAAAGACTACGACCTCCGACTGGACCCTCCGGTCAACCGCCGCATCCCCATCGCACGCAACAGGCTCGAAAATATCCGCAAAATCCTATTGCAATAAAATCCTTCGAAATAATGGCATCCCCGTAATATAAAATGTTTGCCGGTTGTAAATTGGTGAGTAGTAGGGGGACGCCCATAAAATTATAAGTTTCTGAATGCTTTTCAATATTCACAAATAGGAAAAAAACTTATAATTTAATGGGCGTCCCATCACTAAAAAAATAGCTGGTGGTAATTTGTTGTGGATTTACATAGGGTTAATGCAGTAAGATAAAATGCAAATTAAGAAGGCTTTTTTACGTATTTTTAGATAGGAAAATGTAAAATGAAGGTCGTTTTTCATGAAGATTTCTACAGGGTTTATGCCGGTGATCCGGCTGCGGCCGCCGGGCGCATGGAGGCCATTGTCGAATCCATTGAACCACACGTTGAGATCGTTAAAGCAGAGCCTGCCGTCCGCCAGCACATCGCCGCCATCCACACCGAAATGTATATCCAGCAAGTCGAAAACCGGGGATTATATGATATCGCGGCGCTGGCTGCCGGCGGCGCCATTCAGGCCGCCCGAATCGGTCTGTCGGAACCCTGCTTCGGTCTGATTCGTCCCCCTGGGCATCACGCCTCTGCCGCCTCGGCCTGGGGATTCTGCTATTTTAACAACATGGCGGTGGCATTAGAAGCACTGCGTCGAAAGAAGGCAATTAAAACTGCATCGGTGCTGGATATTGATCTTCATTTCGGAGACGGCACGGTCAATATTTTAGAAAAGCGAAACTGGGTTACCGTAATCAATTTCGAAGGCCACCATCGCAGCGAATACCTTAAAGAGGTGGAATCGGCCCTGAAAAACTGCCGGGCGGACCTGATTGGCATTTCCGCGGGTTTCGATAACCACACCGACGACTGGGGCGGCCTGCTCTACACCGAAGATTATGAAGAGATCGGCTATCGGGTCAGATCAGCTGCCGACGCCCTGGGAGCCGGCTGTTTTGCCATCCTGGAGGGGGGATACAATCATGATGTGCTCGGACAGAACGTGCTGGCCCTGATTCAGGGCATGTCCAAGAGATGACCGCGTACACCAATTCAAACCTTTCAATTATAGGGACGCCCATTAAATATAAAGTTTCTTATTAATATTCATTCAAATAAGGTTGAATCTTGCACGAGTTGGAGGTTTTCATATGCAAGGCACTCAAGGGCGAAGCTATAGTTAACTATGCCTCGTTCTTAACCCGCCCGCCTCGCCTGAGCGGCTCGC
>JASFIG010000423.1:0-4304 GCA_050122795.1 Desulfobacterales bacterium | reverse complement strand
AGATCATCCAGGGCGGCATCATAATCATTCTGTTGGAAGTGAATCCGGGCACGCGTGCGATAGCCTTCCTGTCGGGTTGCCCGTAGATATATGCTGTAATCCGCATCCGCCAGCGCTTCATCAGGCGATTTGAGGTAATGATGATACAGCTTGGCCCGTTCGTTATAGAAATACCAGCTATCGCCGAACGCCATGGCTTTGGTATACAGCAGTGCGGCTTCATCATATTTCTTTTCGCTCTTGAGTACTTTGGCCTGGTCGCAATAGATATATCCGTATAAGCATGTCAGATAGGGATTGTCCTGCGCATACGTCTCGGCTTCTTTGGCAAACTTCTCCATTTGCCGGTAACTGCCTCCCCAGCGGGGCGTAATGGAATTCATATATGTCGAACGAATCAAAAATGAATGCGGAAACAATTCCAGCGCAGCCAGCAACCAATCTTGCTCTCCAGCATCATCGCCGGTGGCATTGCAGATGCCGATCAAAATGATATAGGCCGTCAACAGCCCCGGGTTGAGTTCACGGGCTCTTTGGGCGTCATCAGATGCTTTTTGAAAATTCTGATGCATCATCCTGAATTGCTCTTGGGTCGTATCTCTGGCCCAGCCATAGCCACGGCTCTCCCACCCTTTGGTATGATAATAATGAGCGCTTGCCAGGTAGGGGGCAAAGTGCTCGGGCGAATACGCTATCCAGGCCTCAAACAGCGCTTCATATAATGGCAGGGTTGTGTCAAAAACACTGAATGCATCCTGAAGCTTATATTCGTTGTTAAAATCGTCTTCAAAATCCTGCTGGATCGCTTCGATTTTTGCATTCAGGGCCGCAAACTGCCGGTTTTCGAATAATTCTCTTAATTGCTCGATTTGATCCAGCGTCAGGGTTTTCTGGGGCTCTCTTGAGACGGGCAGGTCTTTTGCGGCTAAAGTCACTTCATGGATATCGTTTTGCTGTAATTTAAGCCTGTTTAAAACCTGAAAGGGGTTGCCGACCATTTTACTGACCCCAAAGCCAATGGCACCCAGCAAACCGATCACAATGCCGGTAATGATCAGGGCTTCAACCAAGCCGACCTTTTTTTCATTGGACCCACCACAAGCAAGGCACTCACCCACCGGACCCAACTGGCGACCACACGTCGGACACTTACGGCTCATCCTATTTTCCTTGTATTGTCTGGGCCAAATGCCCATTTCACGTTTTAGTTGCCGATCGGTATGACTTGACGTGCAGCCAAATATCCAGACCGATTTTTAGCAAGATAAGAACACACAGTAGCGCCAGCGGTGAGCCCAGCTTCATAATCAACACACCGCCGATGATGATGGCAACGTGCATCAATATAATCCGTTTGTAAGGGCGCATCATGATATCTTTCATCTTAAGCGAAAGGTATTGCTGCCCGTTGATGAAGTTCTTTATAAATGAAATACCGTGACTGACGAAAAGACCCACAGCCGGCCATTCCAGGCCCGGCGGCCGACTGTGCCACAATTGCATCACAACGCCATACAGCAGCTGTAAAAATATAAGCGGGCCCAGCCACGCACCGGAATCCGCCATGGCGTCATCTGGGGATCCGATTTTAAAAAAGACCAGCAGAAAAACGCCATGCACGGCACAAAAGCCGCCAAAATGGACGCAAAAAAAAGGAATCATGAACAATTTTTGAAACTGCCTGGATCGGGATTCGACTTTTACCAGAAGCATACGCAAAATGTTGAAAAATCCTATAATTAAATTTTCCAGCCAGTAAAGCAGCACTATGGCGGCCGCATCCCAGCCCAGAAAAACAACCCCGATCAAGGGCACCAGATTGGCAACCATCAGGGCGGTGATGGAAAGCGAGGGCCTTTGCGGGGATTTTTTTGAATCAGCTTGTACCATCAGAGTCGATACTCAAATAGGCTTCTATCATTTACAACATCAGGTTATCCACGCAGCGTTATCAGGGTCGGAACCAAAATCGCGGCCATAATCCCCACAATAGTGAGCGCAACGGACACCACTGCCAGGATGCCGATAAATTTCCAGAACGATTTCTGATACGCCATGGCTTTGCCCAGCTCGAGTGCATCGCCGGATTTCAAGAAAGCGCCGACAGCCGTCGAAAATTTCGCAAGCCAGATCGATGGAATTAGATAAAATACGCTCGCCAGAATATAGAAGATGCCCATAAATAGCAGCGGTGGGGCTTTTTCAGATACCGGAATAAAGCTTTCGCCCGCAATCACGCCCAATCCGGCCAAAACCATCAGCCCGGTGCCGATAAATCCCAAAACCGACAGCAGACGGGTCCAGGGCCCGGTTGCCCGCAGGGATTTACGGATGTAATTCAATATGGCTCTGTCACGATCGACGCTGCCATCCATACCCGGTTCGTTGGCTTCCGGTCTGTCGCTAAGATATTGCATGGTCTGCTCCTGGGTGGCGATTAAATGCACATGCCTAAATCTATTTTCGCATATTGTGATTGAAAATGCAAAAAAGACCGCGATAAGACATTAAATTTACTGCCATATTCAGACAGCTTGTCAGCTTTGTTCAATCTGCATGGTTGCCGTTCAGTGTGACCGGCCGGGTGCGGAGCCATGCGCCCGGGCAGCAAAAATTGACGATTTAAATAAATTCAACTATAATTAACATATCCGATTCGGAATGGAGAATCCGCACATATGACAAAACTTCGCTGGCCGGTAATCATGGCGGCCGTATTCTTTCTACTGCTTTTATCCAACCCCACAATCCAAGCAAAATCAGCTTCATCCACATCCGGCTATGACCGGGGGTGGCAGGCCTATGACGCCGGGCACTACGCCAAGGCCTTTGAAATCTGGCAGGCCCTCGCCGAACAGGGCCACGAACTCGCACAGGTCAATCTGGGAGCCATGTATGACGCCGGGCAGGGCACCGCCGAAAACCCCGCCAAAGCATTTGAGCTGTTTCTCGATGCGGCCCAAAAAGGCAATCCATATGCCCAGTATAATGTCGCCAATATGTATGCCCAGGGGCGTGGCATTCGCTGCGACCGCAGCAAAGCCAGATCCTGGTATCTGAAAGCGGCCGAGCAGGACCTGGCGATTGCTCAATACGGCCTGGGCATGCTCAATGCCAATGATGCTACTGAAAAAGGAGCGGATGCAAGCCAACATCTTGATATTGCCATTGGATGGTTGTTTAAGAGCGGGTTGACGCATCTAAAAAATAATAATCTCAGCGGTGCCCGGCAGGCCTATGATTCAATTGCTGAACTTGCCGGCGATCACCCCCTGGCAACACAGCTCAGCTGCAGGATCAATAGCAAAAAGCACATTGAAAGCGGCGACTCTCGTATTGCATCTTTTGCCGGCGCCTCTTTTGGAACCGGGTGGCCGATCTCAGCGGGCTACGTGATTACCAATCATCATGTGGTGGCATCGGCAGCAGAGATTTTGCTTTTAGACGCATCCGGCCAACAGATAAAAGCCCGGCCGATCCTATCGGATTCAGTTCATGATATCGCCATTTTGCAGGTGGTTGACATCACGCTGCTGCCGCCGGCCTTACCGCTGGCAACAACCGACATTGATGTCGGCGCCAGAGTGTTTACCATGGGCTTTCCCCATATCGATGAGACGGGTGTCACCCCCAAACTGACAGATGGCGTCATCAGTAAACTGTCCGGGCTGCAAAATGATCCGGCCAGCTACCAAACAACCGTCCCCATCCAGCCCGGCAACAGCGGCGGTCCGCTGCTGAACATGAGCGGTGAAGTCGTTGGCGTGGTGCGTTCAATGATCGGCATAAAGCATATGCAGACCGGCGAAACCCGAGTCTTTGAAAACGCCAGCTGCGCGACAAAAATCGACCGGCTGTCCAAAATTCTCAGTCAACTGCAACCGCCCGTGGATGCACTTCAAACCTTGCCCCACCAGCCGGAAAATATGGCCGCCCTTAGAAAGCGCCTGCAGAACTCACTGCTGATTGTCGTTGCCCGCTAGGGTCGGGTCATACAGGAATATGATAAAATTCCACTCTTATTGCGCTCCCATCTGATAGCGTGAACGGAGAAAATCCCAAATTCCAGAACACAAAAATCAAATGGTTCGATAAACTCACCGCCCTGAGCCTAGTCGAAGGGTAAATTTCAATGATCAAAATTCAAATTTCCAAAGGTTTGAATCATTGAAAATTGAGATTTGGGATTTGTTTGAACTTTGAGTTTTGTTATTTTGGATTTAGATGCCCCATCGGCATTACTTTAGACCTTCCTCTCTGTAAATCGGGGTCATATCACTGCCAACCGCGTAATATCCCCCAAT
>JASFIG010000422.1:0-4323 GCA_050122795.1 Desulfobacterales bacterium | reverse complement strand
TGCCGACTCAAATCCGATCGGGACTGTGGCCGAGCGCCGTGATCTGACCCACCTTTCCCTGATGACGATCGATGGTCAGGGCACGCTGGATTTTGATGACGCCATCAGCATTGAAGAAAAAGAGGATGCATTTCGACTGGGCGTTCATATTGTCGATGTCGGTCACTTCATCAAAAAAAATGATGTTATCGATCAAGAGGCGGGCGTACGCGCCAGCTCCATTTATATGCCGGACCAAAAGATATCCATGCTGCCGCCGGTTCTGGCTGAAGGCCTTTGCAGCCTGAAAGCCGGCGAGCTGCGTCCGGCCATCAGCATTATGATTGATCTGAGCCCGCAGGCTGAGGTTGTGAGCACCCAGATCCTGCAGAGCCTGATTACAGTCAAGCATCAGTTGACCTATTACGATGTCAATAATGGCGTGGATGAAATTGCACAGTTACGCCTTTTACAGGATGTTGCCCAAAAATATCGACAGAGAAGGCTGGATGATGGCGCCACACAGATTACGGTGCCCGAGATCAGTATCTGGGTCAATGAAACCCAGGCGGTTTCTGTCAATCAGGTAAACCGGGAAAGTCCGGGCAGAATGCTGGTTTCAGAGCTCATGATCATGGCCAACTGGTTAATGGCCAATCATTTAAAAGAACGGCGGCTACCGGCTATCTTCAGATCGCAACGCGAGCCGCGGGAACGGCTATATAAAAACTGCGCCGGTACGCTTTTCCAAAACTGGATGCAACGCCGGCTACTCAGCCGCTTCATATTGAACACCAAGCCCGATTGGCATTCGGGATTGGGGTTGGATGCATACATCACCGCAACCTCTCCTATTCGAAAATATTCGGATCTGATCAATCAGCGCCAGATCCGGGCGTCGCTCGGATTGGAAACGGCCTATCGCACGGATCAAATTGAGGACATCATAAAATCACTCGAGTTGCCGATGAGCTTTGTGGGTCGCCTTCAATATACACGCCATCGGTATTGGCTGTTAAAATATCTTGAAAATAAAATTGGGCAAAAAGAAGAAGCCATCGTCCTGCACAAGGCCCGTAGAAAGTATCAGATTCTTTTAACACAGTATATGCTGGAGTGCGATTTGCCGATCACCAGCGGTATCGAATTAAAGCCGGAAGACTTGATCCAGGTGACCATTCAACGGGTCAACGCCAGGCAGGATGTCATCCAGGTGGCCATCGGCTAGAACCCTTCTTAAAAATGCGTCTAAGGGCCCATGGCGGCGTTGCGAATCGACTCAAAATGCTCACATACTATCGTGTATGCTCCGCTTTTTCGCCGACCCGCGCCTTGCCATGAACCCTAATCCACATCTTGAAGAAGGGTTCTATCATGTTGTTCCGCATTTATACGATAAATTCATTTGACCGATATGATCTTGCCGCTGGTGATTGTTTTGAGATCGTCGGGGGTCAATTTGAAAACAGCGTGGGGTGTTCCGGCAGCCGCCCAGATTTCATCATACTGCATCAAATCCTCGTCAATGAAAATGTTTAGGGGGTGGTCATGGCCGACCGGCGGAACACCGCCAATGGCAAAACCGGTCATCTGGCGAACATAGTCGGGCTTTGCCATTTTAATGGGTTCGGACACAGATTGCTCAATGGACCGCTCGTTTACCCGATTGGCGCCGCTGGCAGCTACCAAAATAGGTTGATGGGACCGCTGCCCTTCAAAAATAAGCGATTTTACGATCTGCCCCACCTGACATCCGACAGCCCGGGCTGCATCAGAAGCACTGCGCGTGGTATCGGTCATCTGAACGACTTCGCAGCGCAAGTTATGGGCATTTAAGGCTGCCTGCACTTTCTGAGCACTGGGTTTTAATTTTTCCTTCATCTTGCCTCCACTTCCGGTTTCAAAACACCATGGCATTAATATGCGTCTGAGGCAAGTGTTTGTTGCGGCACCCATTATGCTGCGCAGGGTATCCGAGGCGCTCCCCGTTTTACGGGTAACAGCCATCAGCGGCGTCACCATCTATTAGGCCTGATCCCATGTGGTTTACCCCCCGCGGCCGGCAAAACGAACTAAGTTTTCATAAATTTTATGAATGCCTTTCAATCTCCGATTATTTTTGGATTTGATCTCGCTTCTCAATAATCCGTAATTGTAATGATTATAAGGTTATAGACTAATAATTGACATTTTTGCGCATCCGCGGTTCTAAATATTTTACTTGACTAAATAATAAATACTAATTATACAGTCATATTATAAATAAATATTATTCAGGAAGGATCTGAGCTATGGGAATCCAGGAAAGGAAAGAAAGGGAAAAGGAAAGGCGACGGCAACAGATTATGGTTGCCGCCAAACGCGTTTTCTCCGACAAAGGTTTCAACAAAGCCACCATGGAAGACATTGCTCAGGAAGCTGAACTTAGCCCGGGTACGTTATATCTGTATTTTAAAAATAAAGAAGAGCTTTATGCTTCGCTGTCACTTCGGATTCTGCAATACCTTCTCATCCGGGTCGAACATGTCAATGAAGAAAAGGATTCCGGGCCCGAGGAGAAGTTAAAGTCTCTTGTAGACGCAATGTACGATGTTTATGAATTTGATCCGTTGATCATCATCAACATGTTTCACCTTCAGTCCAGTGAAACGCTTAAAAATTTGTCGCCCCAGCTCATGGAAGAAATAAAAATGCTGTCGCGCAAATCCCTGGGTTCTATTGCCCAGATATTCAAAGAAGGCGTGGAAAAGGGCATTTTTATCGACAAACACCCGGTGGCCTTGGCGGACACTTTTTGGGCTTTATTCTCCGGAGTGGTTTTATGGCTGACCAGTAAAAAAATTATTGATGAACGCAAAGATTATCTCAAACAGACCCTTGACGTTGGTTTTGACATTTTTCGTCGCGGACTCAAAAAATAACCTAAAAGCGATTTCGAATCGCTTTTAGAACAGCTTCGTAATTTCATCCACTTCAAAACTGGGCCAGCGCACTTGCTTTTTGCCCTTATAGGCCTGGATTGCCTGGCCCTTGTCCGATACTTCTCCGATACAGGTAATTTCAACGCCAGCGGCATCGATTTGTTGCATCAATTCCTGGCTGTCTGCATTGCGGCAGCATATTAAAAGACTGCCGGAACCAATCAGCCCCAGCGGATCAATATCCAGCAGATCACATATTTTTTGGGTTTCCGGATAAACGGGTATCTGATTCATGTTGACCTTGATATTATGTTTTCCTGCAATGCTCAACTCCACCAGAGCCGCTGCCAGCCCGCCTTCGGTTACGTCATGCATGGCGCTGGTTCCCGGGTTTTCAGCGGCTATCTTAGCTTCAGTTATGATACTGATTTGATCTAAAAATGCACGGCAGTGAGCAATCTGGTTCTTCGAGATGCCCATTTGCTCGAGACGGTCGCCAAATTCCCTGGCAATGATGGCGGTTCCTTCGATGGCCACGCCCTTGGTTAACAGCACCCGGTCACCTTTTTCCATCCGGCGCTTGTCGATCAGATCGCTACGGGAAACCGTACCGGCCATCATGCCGGCAACAATGGGTCTGACGACGGCCTCTGTAATTTCGGTATGCCCGCCGCATAATGTAATCTTCCAATGTCGGCAATATCGCTTAAGTTCTTCAAACACACTTTTAATTTGTGACGGTGTTGTACCGCAGGGGAAAAAAAGCGTAGTCAAGAACCATCTGGGGCTCGCACCGGCGGTAACAATGTCATTGGCGTTGATCAATACGGCATATTGTCCGATTGATTCGGTCGCAAACGTAATTGGATCGGTTTTCAGCACCAGCACTTCCTCAGGTTCAATATCAACAGCAGCAATATCCTCGCCGACACCGGGATTGATCAATACGCTCGGATCTTCAAAAATAAATTGATCCAGAAATTCGCGTAAAAAATGATTCGGCAATTTGCCCGCCGGCAGGGAGATGCCCATGCGAACGGTATCGATAATATCCCGGATGTGGCCAATAACAAAATCAGCATCGACGATCTGTTGTTGAGCTTGAATTCGCTCGTTTAGGAAGATCGTCAGGGCACCCTGGTTTCGGGCATTTTCAATTTCAGGAGCATTCGCTGAAATGACTGCCATATTTTCGATTGGAACCTTAAGCCGTTCAGCCGCCAGTCCAATCAGTTCATTCGGCGGCCCTTGATATGCAATTTCTTCCCGGCTGAAGATAAAATCGAAATCCTTCTCTCCGATCGCCTCAAGCTCCTGTAAACTGCGCTGGATGGTGTCTCGCTCTGAGTGGCTGATAATGCCGATCCGCAGGTGCGTTGCAAGCAAATAGTCAAGGATTTCCCTGGCGGCAGGATGCAGCTCA
>JASFIG010000421.1:0-4326 GCA_050122795.1 Desulfobacterales bacterium | reverse complement strand
ACCATGCTGTTTAAATGAAACGGCAAGCAATCGCCAATCAACAGCGATTCCCCCCTCCGGTAAGATAGGCCATGATACATAAATAGCGGTAGATAATCAATGGATCTCGATTGGGGGTCAAATCTTGAATTGTGAATTATCATTGACATTCATTGCACGGTATGGTGCACTTTTCGTACTGACATATTCACCCTTTCGCAAGGCTTTAAAATCAACCAGAACACTGCTTCAGAAAGAACCGATAGCATAAACCGACTTTAGGATCGCGAATTCAGCATTCAAGCTTTTTTCACACGGATTGATTTTCCTGCCCTAAAATTGTAACAAGAATCATGTTCGGAACTATTCTTATTTCCATTTGCACTCTGATGCACATTTACGTCTTCTGGCGGATCGCCTCGGTGCCGCTTGTAACGCGTTACGTATCGCTGAATCTCCTCATTGCCGCAGCAGCAATCCTATGGGCCGTCTTTTTCATCGGACGTGTATACGGTCACACCGGCACCGGAGCCCTGGCCACCGTGACCGAATTTCTCGGTATGATCTGGATAGGGACGCTTTTGCTGCTTTTCATTTCGCTTCTGGCAGCAGACATTATTACCCTGTTCGGCGTCCTGCTTCCGCGCGTAGCACCCTTGGTCCGCACCTGGGCTCTGGTGGCCGGGGTCGTGCTTTCGATCGTTGCGCTGGCTCAAGGCTTGCGGCCTCCGGTGGTGCAAAATTATGAAGTGCGCCTTACAGGTCTACCGCGTGAGATGGACAAAACAGTGCTTGTCGCCATGTCCGACCTGCACCTCGGCTCATTGATCGGCAAAGGCTGGCTGGAGGCTCGCCTCGCCCAGGTCAGAGAGCAGCGTCCCGACCTGGTGGTCTTTCTCGGTGATCTATTTGAAGGGCACGGCCAACTTGAGGATGAACTGGTTTCTGCCCTGCGGGGCATCTCTGCACCTCTCGGTGTCTGGGCCGTCACCGGAAACCACGAATTTCACGGCGGCAACAGCAGCATACGCTTTTTTGATGAAGCCGGCATCCAACTGCTGCGCAATCGCTGGATTGAGCTGCGGCCAGGTTTTGTGCTGTCGGGGGTGGACGATCTGACAGCCCAATACCGATCCGGGCGGGATGGCGATCTCATATCGCAGGCGCTTTCAGGTCGGCCGCCGGGGGCAACGATTCTGCTCTCGCATACGCCATGGCAAACCGATAAGGCCGCCCGCGCCGGTACAAACCTGATGCTATGCGGTCACACCCACGGCGGTCAAATCTGGCCCTTTGACTACCTGGTCCGCCGTACCTACCCGCTGCTGGCAGGGCGCTACGAGGTGGATGGCATGCCCGTCATCGTCACCCGCGGCACCGGCACGTGGGGACCGCGAATGCGCCTCTGGCACCCCGGCGAAATCCTGCGCATCACTTTACGAAGCAAATATGATACAAAATAAAATCAGCGGATCGAACAGCTAAGAGGAAAACCATAAGGACGGTCTTTAGGGATATCGATAATATTAGTTGATTCGTTCAATAATGTAAAACCAGGATCCGGCCTCGCTCCTGTTCACCACGCAGCGACAAGTCGCCGAATTGTAATGGGATCGAATCTTGAATTGAGAATCGTAATTGACATTCATTGCACGGATTTAGTGTCCTTTATGGGCGCCCCGATTGGTGTTGAATCCTTCGTATAATTTATGGTCCCACAGCTGAAAGCCATCCAGCGGATTCTAATATCCCTCATAGGATTGGTCGACTCTGGCGTCTATTTTTTGCGCAAAAAGACCATCTCTGATACTTTCGCCACTGTTTGACTGCCCTGGGTCATTTCCACCTGCACGCGGGCAATCCGCCCCTGGGTGTCAATGACCCGCGCAGATGCGATGATATCTTTGGCTGGGTCAGCTGCATTCAGAAACTGAATATCACAATTCAACGGCAGTCCCACGTGCCCCAGGGAATTGGCGGCAGCCGCCATGGTTTGCTCTGCCAGTGTAAACAGAGCGCCCGTATGGGTGTATCCTAAAAAATTGGGCAACTGCGCGGTGCCCGGCAAACGGGCTGTGGCGCGGCCGGCTTCGAATTCTGTAAACTGGATGGAAAGAGCGCGCGCCAGAGGGGATGCTTCAAGGGCCCGGCGCAATGCCTCCAGATCCTCTTTTTTAATGGCATCTCGAACGGCCTTGGATTCATTGCCGGATTCGGCTACAAAACGTTTTTGGCGGTTGCGCTCTTCGACACCGCGCGTCAACCAGGAAACAGCCTCATTGTATGGTGTCGGGATGCTGTAACGCCGGCCTTCGGCTACGATCACTTCATTTAAGTTGCCAATCTCGGTGGGGCGCCCGGCTTCAACGTCCTGAAGCATGGAGACACGGTTGTCCTTGGTAGAACCAAAGGCCTTTAAAGAAAAATCAAGGGGATCCTCGAGCTCGGGGATATCGATGCCCTTGGCGCGGGCAACCCGGCCCAGCTCGTTTGAGAGGGCTTCGATGATTTTGACTGTCGGCTCGTGTTTTACGGCGACCCCACCGGTCAGACCGGTCAAGGCTGCCACCACATTGGTCGACACATTGGCGATGAGTTTTTTCCAGATGACACTGTTGATGTCGGCTGTGACATGCACGTCCAGACCCGCTGCCTGGAACCGCTCAACCATTTTCTCGAATCCGGGGCGGGATATACCGTCATAAGGACCGATCACCAGTAAGGGGCCGAGACCCCCTACGTAGCGAACTTCATTCATGCTCACCGGCATCCCCGAATGGGCAGTGATCCCCCCCACGACCTTTTCCGGACCGACGGTTTCGGCAATGGCCTCTAAATTCCCAAGGCCGTTTTGGACCGAAAGAACGATCGTATCGTCAACGATCATCGGCATGGCGCTTTCGATGGCCGACCGGGTATGATAGCCTTTCACCGCTATCATGACGACATCTTTTTTACCCACCGCTTCTACGTTCGAGGTAATGGCAATCTTCGAATGGGTGCGTATACCATCAGGCCACTGCAGCCACAATCCTTCTTTATCGATAAGACGGACACGCTCTTCCAGCACTTCAATCAGCGTCACCTTGAACCCTTTTTCCAAAAAAAGAGCACCGAAAATGGATCCCAATACACCTGCACCGACGATTGCTATTTCCATGGTTCAACACCCCGCCAGGTTTAAAGGTTTAAAGAGTGTCTACAGTTTACCAAACATCGCAAAATAATAAAGTGCAAAAATCCAATGCGCGTTAGTTAGGGGTACGCCCATTAAATTATAAGTTTCTATGATTCTACCAATCAAACCCTTTTATATTGGGAATGATCTCAACCTTTTTTACACGAATAATGATGTGGTGCAGAGTTCCGGAAGCATTTAGGCAGGCTTTACTTGGCTTGTTTTTATGTAAGACACAATTGCTCTTCTATAGAAACTTATAATTTAATGGGCGTCCCCCCTATCAAAAAATCACCGGTTATGCAGCTATTTGGACGATCGTAGATAATCCTTTGAAAGGGCTAAAATCAAAAAGGCCAACGGCAAGAAAGCAATTGTCATCAGCCCGCAAAAAAAAGGAAAGGCTGTGGGCGGCTCAATTGGCATTGCGAAAATAAATATCAATGCCTGAGCCGTTGTTAAAAATGCGGCTATGACAACAATCACCACAGCGATATATCGCATGAGATTCGGGCGTTGAGTTGAATTCATTCTGGATGCAACATATAAAATCAGCGAAACCATAAGGGACGCAATTAACCAGGATATGATACCGATTTTTGGTACTGGCTGTTCTGATCCAAAAAGGTAGGGAGTAAAAAGACTGACACTGAAAATCGCGAATCCTGCGAATAAAACAAGCAAGCCTGCAAAAAGTAAAAACCACCTGATAACGGTTGGTTTTTTTAAAGGCGGTGGTTTAGATCCCCTGCTCAGTATAATTGACATAATGGCCAAAAGCACCTGTACTGCAGCAATAATAATGGGCACATAGTAAATATTTGGACCCTCAAGAGCATAATCGGGGGGTAAAGCAAAATACATGACAATTGCAATTAGCATAAGAACTGCACTGAAAAAAAGTAGTATGAGAGGAGATACTATTCGCATATTGTTCACTCAGTGAATGAAAAAATTAGGCTTTTTTAACGGACAGTGAAATAATCCTGGTAACTTTGCAAGAACTAGCCATACTTTTTATTGGCTCAATATCTAATTAAATATTTTTCTGAATAGATCATAAATAATCCACTCATCAGTTGAGCCCCCCTCTATTAATTGAAAAATACTAAATAGTATCCAACAAGATATTGGAATAAAGAACCATATCTTCGGATTGGTGTTACTAA
>JASFIG010000420.1:0-4334 GCA_050122795.1 Desulfobacterales bacterium | reverse complement strand
CGGTATGTGCCGGCCACGCCCTGCTTGGTGACGACCAGATGACTGGCGAATACTCGGCCGGTGAGGTCCGCTTCGGCCAGCCCGGCCAGGATAGCAATATCATACGCCTGCGCCATCTCTGAAACAGACTGACTGATTTTGCCCGGCACCGGTTCGGCCACCTTTTTGATATTGGCCCGGGTACTGTATCCGGTCACATTCATTTCCGGAAAGCAGACCACATCAACGCCCTGTTTTTTGGCGGCTCCAACCCACCCGGCCATGCGCTCCAGATTATCGCTAACACGGCCCACCGGACAGTTCAGTATAACGGCAGCAATGCGTATATCCTTCATATTCAACAGATCTCTTCAATGATTTGGGCTGCTTGCTATGGCCCGCAATGCCTATTTAACTATCAGGTTCAGGGTTCCGCGTTCAGGATTCAGGGGTTGAGAACTCTGAACCTTTGAACCTTGAACCCAGAACCTTTGAACCTACACCTGAAATTCCGCTTTTATTTTAAACACATGGGTAGCCGGCAGGTTGAGAATGTCGGTTACGCCGGTTTCTGCTGCAATCTGATTTAGATTGGCTTCGATTTCGTCCATGCTGGGGGCGATAAACGTAAACCAGACATTAAACGAGTTGTCGCGACGGTAGTTGTGGGTAACGCCCGGGTAGCGGTTTACGGCTTCTGCAAATTGGCTGATTTTATCCGCAGGAACTTTAGCGGCGCACAGTGTACTGACGAATCCAAGCGCGTGGGGCGTAAAATTACCGCCGATGCGACGTATAACACCCGCTTCTTTCATGCGCCGCACACGCTCTAAAACCTCGTTTTCCGATAATTTCAGTTGTTGGCCGATGGTCTTGTAGGGTCGATGTGTCAAAGGAAAATCGGACTGTATCCGGTTTAAAATCGCCCGGTCAATGTCATCAATTGTCTCTTCGGTTGGCGGCATGGCTCAATCTCCCCCTGAATTTTGCACGTAAGATTTAGGTTTTAAAAGGTGCATCCAGTATACGGACATGGATCTTACGCGTTCGCGGGCCGTCAAATTCACAGAAAAAAATCCCTTGCCAGGTGCCGAGCACCAGAGCCCCGTTTTCAATTGCCAGCAATTCAGAAGCGCCGACGAGCGTTGCCTTTACGTGCGCCGGTGAATTGCCTTCCAGGTGTTTGTAATTGGCTTCCCATGGCACGACCTGGTTTAAAATCATCTGGATGTCACCCCGTACACTTGGATCGGCGCTCTCATTGATGGTAACCGCGCCGGTGGTGTGGGGTACGTACAGCATGCACAGGCCGTTGCTAACGCCGGATTGTTTGACCTGTTCCGCGATCTGGGATGTAATATCGATCAGCTCCGTCCGCGACTTCGTTTTAACGCTCAAAATCATACAGTCCTCCCAAACAAAAAAGCCCTGCACGCGCTGCAGGGCCTTTTGAAAATAAAATGTGTTTAGGACTTCGGAAGATTAGACACATCCGGTCGGTTTCGGAAGGCCGGCCATCTTACAGGCGCCCTTGCCGGGTCCGGAGGGGAACAACTCATAAATATGTTTCAGTTTAAAACCGGTGACTTTGGACAGAACGCGAACCATCGGGGCGATGCCGTTTTTTTCGTAATACTCGCGCAGGACTTCGATGACTTTCTGATGCTCTTCATTCAGTTCCTCGATTCCTTCTTCGCTTTTAACCCATTGGACCCACTCATCGCACCAGTTTTCGTAGGAATCAATGAATCCGTCTTCGTCCACCGTAAATTCTTTTCCCATGAATTCTACAGTTGGCATTTAAACATCCTCCTTGTTGGTGATTAGTATATAGAAAGGTTATCTCTTGCGGCCGCAGCCTTTTAAGCATGAATTAAAAAGCATCTTTTATCGTAATTGACAGCACGTTGTCAATATAAAATGTCGCATTTATTTCAAAACCGCAAACCGCTAAAATTGAGCACTCTAAAGTCTAAATTATTAAATAATAATAGATAATTAACTTGATAGCGAAATGATGAGCCCTAATACTCACGAGGCGTCCTGTTGATTTCTTCAAGTGTAAAGACAGGACCGTCTTTGCAAACGAATTCCTTGCCGACATTACAGCGACCGCACATGCCGATACCGCATTTCATGCGATTTTCAAGGGACATGATTATCTGATTATCGGTGTAGCCGAGCTTGTCCAGAACCGGCTGTGTGAATTTAATCATAATCGGCGGGCCGCACACCAGCGCATATGTATCTTCACCGCCCGGCGGCGCCTTTTGTTCGGCAATGGTCGGCACGAAGCCGGTGTTGTATTTCCAGTTGGGGTCATCGGTGCCGTCAACGGTGATGTGCATGTTGATATCATCCCGTTTTTCCCATTCGATCAACTCGTCCCAGTATAGCAGCATACCCGGCGTACGGGCACCATAGATAACATGGATATCTTTGAATTTAGCTCGATTGGCCGGATCGAGCATGTAGATGATGGACGAGCGCAGGGTGGTAAATGCAAATCCACCGCCGATAAGGACAACGTTTTTGCCCTCCATCTGCTCCCACGGAAACCAGTTGCCCAGGGGGCCCCGCACGCCCATAATATCGCCTTCTTTCATGGCGTGAAGATAGGATGAGACCAGTCCCACCTTGTTGACCGTGAACATGACAAACCCTTTTTCCGTCGGAGACGAGGCGATCCCGATCGGTATTTCGCCTTTCCCGGTCACAGACAGCTCGGCAAACTGACCGGCGTGATAGGCAAATTTTTCTTCGTCTTCAGGGTTTAGAAAGACAAATCTAAACGTTTTCAGATTTTTATCTTCGGTTTCAACGCTGATGTGATCGATGCGAACCGGATACGGTAGATATGGATTTAACACGATGGCCCCCATGAAAATTGAAGATTGAAAATTGAATAATGAAAATTGAAAATTGAATAATGAATATTGAAAATCTATGGAAATTGCTTTGATCTATCCTTATTCAATATAAAATATTCAATCTTCTAAACCTCGCATGAATCCGCTGAGGCAGCGACATTGTTCATATATCCACAGACGCGGCGAATGTCGATATTAACCGGACAGTGGCGAATGCAGCGGCCACATCCCACACATTGGATGCCCGCATCATATTTATCGACATAATATTTTAGCTTATGCATAAATCGCTGACGAACCCGGTGCAGCTTGGTGCCTCTGGGGTTATGACCGGAGCCATGCAGGGTAAACAGGGGATACATGCAGCTGTCCCAATTTCGCATACGGCAGCCCCGTTTGCCGCGGTTTTCATCCTGTATGTCAAAACACCAGCAGGTCGGGCACGCGTACGTACAGGTGCCGCAATTAATACAGGCAAAAGAAACTTCCTCCCAGAAGCTTGCATTGTACAGATCGTTGGTCTCGATTTGCCGAAGGTTGTCGGTTTTTACAAAAGCCGATATCTTATCTTCGGCGGCTTTCTTTTTATCTTCGATTGGCTTGAGGGCCGATTTTTCGTCGACCGTATCGGTCCATCCGGCTGCTGCCAGAAATGCGTCACCTTTATCCGTGATGACTTTGGCCCAGTATTGGTCGCCGTTGTCGATCAGCAGCAGATCCAGCGCCTCCTCGTGATAGGGCCCGCAGCCGGCGCTGGTACAAAAACAGGTTCTGCAGGGCGACTCACAGGCCAACCCCACCAGGGTGGTGGCCTCATAGGCGTTAATCCAATACGGATCTTTATAATCGGCGGTGTCAAAATTGAGCCTGACCAGCTCAAAGGCTTTGGCATCACAGGGGCGAATGCCGATGACCGCCCGCGGGTTGTAGTCTTTATCGACCTCCTTGAGGATGTGGTGATCTGCCTCGTTTTCATCCAGAGAATATTGAAACATCACTTCGGTCTGGGGATAAATGACCGACTTGGGAGACAGTCTCGTGTTTAAACAGCTTAAATCCGGTACCTGTCCGGGCTCAAGCTGTTTGAAATTGTGAAAATCCGCTTCCTTGACCGGACCGAACAGGCGGTAGGAATCAGATAATTTGCCGATGCCGTCCTCCCACTTCTTTTTGTCAATTTGAACAATTTTCATTATAAAAATACCTTTGTTTTTAGTGTTTGGTGTTTCGTGTTTAGTGCGAACTATTTAACAAGCTATCTCAAAAATGCATCTGACACTCAATAACTGCGTTAGAAGCCTCCTTAAAATGCTCACATACTGTATGTATGCTGCGCTTTTACGCTTGTCCCGCCATAGCCGCTTATTAAGGCGACGGCGGATCGACTTCTGCCTTGTTCTTGAGCGTAATCTATTATTTTTGAGATGGCTTGAAGAAAAGTTGCCAAACACCAAACACCAAACACGAAACACCAAACACCAATTA
>JASFIG010000419.1:0-4356 GCA_050122795.1 Desulfobacterales bacterium | reverse complement strand
TCATAGGCACAGACAAGCAGCACCTGTCCGGAAGTGACTTTTTGCCAGGCTTCTCTGGCTGAAATTCGAATCGGCTCGCTCATTTTATTTCTCCATTTTTGAGGCATGAGTGATGACCTTATAAAGTAGTCAGGAATCTCACAGAAGCAACTCTGGGGTTCAAATTAATATAGAAGGACGCTTGGCGTCTATGCGCCTGTGGGTGAGGATTAGAATGTAGGCATCTTTTTCAGTCGAGGCGCGCGCTTTGCCAATTACCACTGCCGGTATTGATAATGTCCGCGATGAAGATTGTACAGCACTTCGACAGAAAAAAGCAGCGCCACTGCTGAATAAAAAATCCACATAAGGATAAGAATAACCGAGCTCAAAGACCCGTATAGCACACTGACTTCAGTGATGTGACTGATATACAGACTGAAGAGTTGGCGGGCTATCAGCCACAACAGGCAGAAAACAATTGCTGAAAACAGACGGTACCGAAGCCGTATTTTGATATTCAAGAAAAGCTTAATGGTAATCAGATAAAACACGATCAGAACCAAAGCAGATAACAGGTTGAGCCGATGGGAAGTCAAAACCGGCATCGCCATTTGATAGATCTGATTCACATATGGGGTGTTGTTGATCGTATTCAGAACATGAGACCCCACCGTAGACAGAATAATCCAGATGAAGTTGGACATAAAGAAAAGCAGCCCGGCAAAAACGCTGATGATGACATAAAACGCCTGGCCAAATAACAAATGACGCGACGGCAGCTTGAATATTTTACGGTATGACGTTTCAAGCGATTTGATGAACAGGCCGCTGATGAGCGGCAGCATTAAAAAGTTGATGGCCTTAAAGGACCTGTATGCATCCGGGTTAATCACATGGGATTTAATCCAGCTCTTTGATACAAAGGGGATAATATGGTTGATCTCTTCGGCCAGGATTTCCGAGATATTGCCGGACCAGGCAGCATTGGATATGAAAAACCCCTTCACAAAATCAAAAATCAATATGCTGAGAGTGGTAAAAGGAATGATGGAAAGCAAAAAAACAAATGACACTGACAAAGACAACGTAACACAGTCATCCTTAACAAACTTGTTTACCGAGGCCACAAGCAGATGATACCCCGGAATATGGTGTCGCATGACCCGTGTCTTCATAATTTCTACCGGCTGGCCGATTCAGCCAGCGTCCCCCATCCCCCCTCAGGATATTTTTGGGCCGAAATTAACTTTCCGTTAATTCGGCTGTCAGATCCTCGCGGACCTCGTATTCCAGTGATTTTATGTTGGGGAAAAGTTCTACCAGAATTTGTTTTGATTTTTCGATGCTGCTGATTGCCCGAAACATTTTGTTGTTTTCGGTCTTGGTCAAATCCAGCTGTCCGCTAATTTCGTCGATGTCATCCAGAATGAACTCCAGCTCGTTGATGACTCGCAAAAAATCCTGAGCCTCCATAGCATCCTCCTTTTTTAGAGTCCCCCCACGCTCAAGAAAAAATATCGGCAGTCACACCGAAAACTTGAGCTATTTTTAGGCCGGTTCAGCCGGCCGACCTGTCAAGAAATGTAGTTGATTCTTGGGTAATTTAGAGGGGATAAAGGATGTGAAGATAAACTGGGGGCAAAGGTTGCGGGCTATGCGTTATGCGTGAGTGATGGTTTGAGTTCTCGATGACGAGTACGAGGACGACGACGAGGACGAAAGCTCATGTTATTTATCGTACTCGTCCTCCTACTCGTCCTCGTCCTCGGATTTTTTCAATGGTGCGGTATTACATAAATGGCGGGCACATGCGCCCCTTGTGAATTACTCTTTGGCCATTGCATAAATCAACCAGCAACAAGAAGCCAGCGGCAAGTCAAACCGTTGAACCTTGAACCGGTATTATTGCATTATTCTTGAATCGGGGTGCTTCTTGTGCCATTTACCCCAGCGGGTGTCTTCAAAATCCAACATCGGCAGGCGCCGATCAAAATAAGCGCCCTGAATCCCTCGGAGGCCCTTTTTGTAGGGATACCACAGTGATCCGGTTTCTTTATCATACAAAACGAAAGTGCTGTCGTAGGTCCAACCCGAGGGCACCAGCGTTAGGTCGCGTCCGTCGATCTTTCGGCTGTACACAGCCGCTAAATTTACCAGCGGTCAGAAAGCCGCCGCGATGGGTTTTTCTCCGATATGACTGTTGGCCACCTCGTGCCGCCAGAGTATTGAAACGGAGTACGCGTTGGCATGGTCACCTTGTGCGATTCCGATAATACGTTCATTTCGCCTTACCCTGTCATTGTCTGCGCTAAACTGCGAATCGTCAAGCGGTGTGAATGCATGGCGCCCGATTCCGTGTTGAAATCGGTCGGGTTTAAATCCGATCGATACAGCCTGGGTGATATCCCAGCGTTCACCAAGCCGATCGACAATATAGGTTTTACCGTTTTCCTCGATAACCCGCGAAAAGGCCTGACTCAGCGTCACTCCTAAAATCAATGCCAGTATAATTATCTTTGATACGACCATAATTCTAAACATATTCTACCTCCAGGAACATAATAGAATTTTAATACAAGTTGGAATGCTTTGGTTATACGTCGAATTGAGGTCCGATATCTTACAATGATTCAGGATGGCGTTTAAAAATGTGGATAAGGGTTCATGGCAAGGCGCAGATCGGCGAAAAAGCGGAGCGTACAAATCGTGGCTTGAAGCCACTCCCACAACTATCAATGATCTTGCTCGATTATCACGTTCATTTCCACAACAATTGGTGGGAGCGGCATCTTGCCGCGATATTCGAGCATTTTGGATCGGATCGCAACACAGCCCTCTGACAAAATGTAAAGTTTTATTTAACAGGTTAGGTGAAAGGCACCGGCTACGTCTTTGCCCTCCTCCACCAGGCGATTAAATGTCGTGGTGGCATCGGCAGTTGTCTGGGCAATGACTTTTATCTGATGGTTCTCAAGGGTTTGACGAACGGCATCCGGCACGCGCATGTTTCCGGCATATCCGGTGCCGATAACCAAAATTTCTGGCCTGGCATTCAAGATATCATCAATATCATCGGTAGCCAGACGATGCCCCCGCCGTCGCCACCAGTTCCCGAAAACCTCTCCGCGGATAATTTTTAGATCCTGGTGGTAGCGTGTGCCCTTTACGGTCAGGTGGCTGCCTGTGGCATATTGATCAATCATTTCAGCCTCTCGCGCGATAGAATGTCATTCCATTTATGATCAATTTCTTAGATGTTTACAACCTAAGACCCTGAAAAAATAAATCAAGTCCGGCCTACCGCGGCAGCTCAAATTGCTTTCCAGAAGGTTTTGTGCTTTAACGAAACCATCGCACATTTCTAACCCATAAAACGAATAGTGTAGCTTTATGGTGTCCATTCCATCTTCGAAGATCGATTTAAACAAAAAGGCACCGTTTGATCAGGCCTACTGGGTTCTACCCGACCGGCTGATGGCCGGTTACTATCCGGGACCGGCACTGGACCAGGATGGTGAGGCCCAATTAGGCGCGCTGCTGAAATGCGGTATTCGCCATTTCATCAATCTGATGCAAACCGATGAGACGCGCTGGTACGGCAAATCGGTCAGGCCCTATGAAGCCCAAACACGAACACTTGCCCGTAAACTGGGGTGTGAAGTGTCATTTGATCGATTTCCCATAAAAGATATGGGTATCCCCACCCGCATTGAAATGGCCCGTATTCTGGACAGGATGGATCAAAAAATTGACGGCGGCAAGCCCGTTTACCTCCATTGTCTGGGTGGCGTTGGCCGCACCGGCACGGTCGTTGGGTGTTATCTGGCCCGGCATGGATATGCCAGCGGTCACAGGGTTTTACAACTGATCCAACAGCTAAGGCAAAACACAGCAACACACGACCGTTCGGCGCCTGAATCCAGCCTGCAAATCGATCTGGTGCTTTCATGGGTGGAGGGAGAATAACGTGGGGAAGCATAAAGACCTGGAAGCAGAGCAGATAGCCGATCGTCTGGCACAGGTGGAAGCCGTCGAGGTCAAAACCAATGAAAACCTGGCGCCCTACACCAGTTACAAAATCGGTGGGCCCGCGGCGGTGTGGGTGGCACCCGGTACCGAGGCCGGCATCGGAGAAGTACTGACGATTGTACATGCTGATAAAATTCCATTGTTTGTCCTGGGTCTGGGTTCCAATTTACTGATTTCAGACAACGGTTGGCCGGGCGTGACACTTTATCTGGGTTCCAATATCAGCGGCTGGAACCTTGAGGGACCGATCGCCACAGTTCGGGCGGGAACCGTCCTGCTGGATCTGATCCGGCATGCCGTTGACAACGGTTTCGGTGGTATGGAGCTAATGGCCGGCATCCCCGG
>JASFIG010000418.1:0-4366 GCA_050122795.1 Desulfobacterales bacterium | reverse complement strand
GGAGATTCAGTTGCGATAAAAACTGAAATTATGTTTCGTGTTGATCGGCGCTGGAATATTCAAATGCCAAGTGAATATCCTGCCGGGCAGCATTCAGGCTGGTGTGTGAAAAGACGACAGTTGTTTTCAAGTTGTCGGACTGGTCCGGAAGGGCCGCTTTTTCTGTCTCGGCCTTTTTGTGTGTACTGGTTTCAGGTTCATTTTCGGCCATCCATTCCCGGAGTTTGCTGACAAAGTTTTGCAGGATTCGCCTTCTCAATTCCAACCCATGCCCGATCACCGCCCCCCCATTTATGAATAATCTTGAAAGTTTTGAGATCTGTCTATTGAATCGATCCAAAATCTTAGAGGGTGCAACGCCTGAATCTTTTACAACTCCGATCATGCGATCGGTGAGCTTGTCGATATGGTCTGAACCTTCAGGCTGATGGGATACACGCGGCTGCTGACTTACCGGTTTTGTCTGCAGCGGTGTTTCGCTCATATATTTTGCAGAAGTCTGTGACGCCACCGTTAAACTGGCACGCATGTCCACCTCGGCTTTAACATCTGAGATGGTGCTTAGATTGGCCAGGGACTGTTTATCATCCGTGGCTCCTCTGCCGGTCATGAAATCTTTTATCATTTTAAAAAGGCGCGTCAAAACCATTTTGACTTCCTTTTTTTCCTGCTCATCCAGATGCCCTTCTATCGTCAATTCCAGGTTGCGATATGCGCCGGCAGAATTGATCTGAGCCTGTGATTCGCTGTAGCGCGTGTCTGTGCGGCCAAGCTCCTGATAGGTAACAGCCGCCGCCTCGAACGTCATATCCGATGAAAGCGTGACTTTATCCCCGTCGGTGGTCTGGATTTTGATGTCGGTGCTTTGCTCAGCTGCAATTGTTGCTGCTTGAATTTGCGCGGATTGATAGGCCCAATCGCCCGGCACCACGCGGATTGAGGCCGGCTGATTTTGGCAACAGGTTGAAACGCTGTTCATGCTATCGGGTCTCCTTCACAGGCATTGTTTTCTTGGCGCCATCTCTAAAAAGGTATATCGGCCACTGAGCGCAAAACTCCAGCATTGTTGTCAATGAAAATGTGTTTCCTTGCTTGAATCAAAGGATAATTGAATAAACGCGCTGTTCCAATTGGCTGCGACACCTTGAATTGCCTAAAGCCATATCTATATTTACAGTCAGATTTTGAGATTCAATCACCCCGCTATGATATCCATCCTGAAAGCAAAAGCCCTTCCGCATGCTACCGAATACGAGCGTTGGGAGTCTGTTATGTCCCTTCCGTAGGGCAAACCTTACAAGCAGGACATCCGGTTCGCCTGACGCTGACAATTTGATTTTTATCAATAAAAATTGGCCTAATTTCATAAAATATCTTATACTGAATGTATTCAGCTGAAGCGGTGGTATAAAAGAGGAATTACCTGTGAGATTACTGACGCGATCGGATTTTGACGGCTCTGTCTGTACGGCTATTCTGCAGGAGCTGGGACTTGTTGATGACATCCTCTATGTGCATCCCAAGGATTTGCAGGACAACAAAATTACCGTCACCGGAAATGATATTCTGGCGAATGTACCCTATGTAGAAGGCTGCGGGCTCTGGTTTGATCATCACTCCAGTGAGCATGAGCGTTTGCAGCTTGACGGCAGGTTTAAAGGCGCCAGCAAAAAAGCGCCCAGCGCAGCGCAGGTGGTTTACGATTACTACAAAGGTAATAAGGAATATGCGCATAAATTAGCCAGATTTAAAGAGTTGATTGACATCGCCGGCAAAGCCGATTCGGCCAAATTCACCCGGGAGGAAATTCTTCATCCAAAGGGATGGACGATGCTGGCATTCATCTCCGACCCGCGTACCGGCCTCGGTTATAAACGCAGCTTTACCATCAGTAATTTTGAACTGATGAAAAAATTGCCCCGCTTGCTGCGCACCCGAAAAGTTGATGACATCTTAAAACTTTCCGATTTTCAGGAACGGGTGAAACTGTATCAGCAAGAAAATAAAAAATACGAGCAGCTGATCAAGCAAACCGCCAGAATCGAAGGCAAGGCCATCATTCTCGACTTCCGCGATTGTCAGTCCATTCCGGTCGGCAACCGCTTTTTAGAATATGTGCTGTTTCCGGAGCAGAATATTTCGATCCGGATCGTGGACGGCAAGAACAGGTCGTTTGCGATGATTGGTGTCGGGCATAGCATCATCAACCCGACGTCATCTGTCGATGTGGGGTCATTAACGCTCAAATACGGCGGCGGCGGGCATAAGCGGGTCGGCACCTGTCAGGTGGCGTACGAAGATGCCGATCACGTGGTCGCCGAAATGCTCGAGGTGATGAATGCTTCCGCCTGAGCTTCAATGATTCTCATTTATTATCAACGGGCAAACGGGCTCAACGGGCTCAACCCATGATAATCAGCACCCAGCAGCCCTATTTCATTCCCTATCCGGGCTTTTTTTACAAAGCCTGGCAGTCCGATGTTTTTGTCATTCTCGATACCGTGCAATTTCCGCAGGGCACCACCTGGACCAGTCGCAATCGTCTGAAAAATGATCAGGGGGCCCTGTGGCTGACCGTTCCGGTCTGGAAAAAAGGTTTGGGCCTTCAACCCATCTGTGACGTCAGGATTTGCCATGCCTTTCGGTGGGTTGATAAACATCTGGCAAGTATAGCGTCTGCCTATTCCCGCGCGCCTTATCTGTCCGAACATATGCCTTTTATCGAAGGTACCTACCGGGCGCGATTTGAAAAACTCATCGATCTGAACATGGCTTTTATTCGTTATTTATGGAACCAACTGCATATTGATACCGAAATTAAATTGCAGTCTGAACTCGGCATCCAGACAACAGGCCATCAGCTTCTAATTGATATCTGCCGTCGACTCAGGGCGTCGGTCTATCTGGCGCAGCCGGCGGCCGGAAAATATCTGGATAGCGCCCTGTTTCAAAAAGCAGGCCTTCAGGTCCAGTTCATCAAACCACCGGCCTGGACCTATCCGCAATTGTGGGGCCCATTTATTGGCAACCTGTCGGTCCTGGATATGTTGTTCAACTGCGGCCCTAAGGCACAGGACATCTTATTGCCTAAATCTTGCATGAAAATGAATGCGAAGTCTGAATCAGAATGAATAGCCTAAAATTACGCTTCAAGGAATAGTTTTCCTTTTTTAATTTAAAACGCTCATTTCAAGCGTTATTGGGAGCTGAATGCCCTCAAAAAGTGCGGCAGGAAGGTTTCCATCCCGGGATGGGGCAGGGGCTGTTTGGGGATCAGACCGGGCGTGTAACCGGCATTCTCAAACGGCTCCAAAAATTGCTGATTACGGCTAATCACGTGAACCGGCACCGACCAGGTGCTGTCGGGCCCGGTTATCTGCACATTGGGCTGGTGATCTCCCATGATGATAATCAATGTATCATCTTCCGCATACTGCTCGATAAAAGTTTTAATAACCGTCATCTCATAAATAATCGCTGATACGTAGGCTTCGGCCGCATTTGTCAAGTCCGGCCAGACCACCGGAAAGGTAACGGTTTGTTTTTGATGATAGATACTGCCGTTGTCAATTTGTGACCAGTCTTTCAGGTATGGCGGTTGTCGGTTAAACGGGGCATGGCTGCTGACCAGGACAAACTCGATGAATAAAGGCTGCCTGCTGGAACGGATTTCACGGCGATACATATATTCAAAGACGTATTGATCGGGCATCGGTGACCAGCCAAATCGGGGTCCCTGGTACTCAAAATCGCGTGCATAGTAATGTTTTTGATAACCGAAAAATGTGCCCTGGGGCCAGGGAATTTCATTGGCCGGCATAACGCTGATGGTGCGGTATCCGGCCTGTTCAAATATGGCTGCGATGGTGGTCGCTTCCGAAGTGATCAGCAGATCATATACCAGCTGGTCGGAAAGATAGACACCGCTGGCAATGGTTGCGTGGGCCAACCAGGAGCTGCCCCCGAAAGCCGGTGATTTTAAAAAACCGGAACGTACCGCAAATCCCCGATCGGCTAAATCTTGCTCAAGCCGGGTCATCGCTGGCAAAATAAGGGGCAAGTGGCGTTGATCGTCAAATACGGTCTGCCCGTAGGATTCGATAAAAATGATATATACATCCGCCCCCCCGAGACGATCCAGAGATGACGGTGTTTGATCGAGTTCAGCAGCTGTTTGCTGAATGGCCAGCATGTTTTGGCTTCGATAGCCACGAGCATGCAGAATGAAATCGATTTCCTGCGCAATTCGGTGTGAAAATCCGGGATGGAAGACCGGCAACGCACGGATGCGTCCCGCGCTGTTGAACAATAGCGGTATTGCCAGAGCGGCAACAATCGCAGTGACCACTGCAAGCACCCTTCGCCG
>JASFIG010000417.1:0-4394 GCA_050122795.1 Desulfobacterales bacterium | reverse complement strand
CAGGCCCTGTCATGGTCTTTTTTAAGGATAAAGGCTTTACGGGACAGGTAATCCTGCAGCTGGCCGGGGGTCATATCGATGATATTAAAGCCGGCGTTGTGGCCGAATGCAGTCGCGCATGATGTGGTCAATTTGGGATATTTAAAATGCATATGAAACAACGGCAGTCCGGTGATGCAATTGGCCATATGGGGCGGTCGGTGATCGGCGGCCACCGCATATATATCCCGTCGGCTTTTTAGCAGCATTTGCAATCCGTCAAAAGCAGCCCGTTCGATACCGAAGCGCTGGTAAAGGATCCTAAACATGCGGTCAGCATCGCCCAGCCGCTGCTGGGTGCTGCCGGCGGCGGTCTGAAAATCCGGGTGCGCTATTTCAGGCAGATGAGCCGATCGGTTGCCTTTCCCACCGATTTTTTCCAAAAGGGCAATATAAAATCCGCCGGTGTCGTTTAAATGCGGCCAGATTCGAATGGTTTGTCGCAGATCGTCTTGATAGGTTTCTCCGGCCCAACGGGTTAATCCATGAGATGTTTTTAGGCCTTTCAGGTCAATCGGCCGGATCCGTATCACTTCGGGCATGCGTTGCAGCACGGCATTCACGACCGCCTCATTTTCTTCAGGGGCGTAGGTGCAGGTGCTGTATAAAATGCGGCCGCCAACCCGGCTGCGGCGGATAGCGGATTCCAGCAGCAGCTGTTGCTTATGGAAACGTTTCTTTTGCATTTGGAAGGGCGCCCTTTTCAGGATGCCCGCAAAACGACGGCTGGTGCCTTCACAGCTGCAGGGTACATCCACCAGAACGCAATCAAATTCCCCGGCCGCCTGCGGGTAAGCGGTGCCGTCATGGCAGGTCACACTGACATTCAGCAACCCGAGCCGGTCGACGGCGGACCGCAGCGGACGGATGCGCTCCCAGAAGATATCGTTGGCCACCACCGTGCCTCGATTTCCCAGGGCATGCGCCATCAGCGCGGTTTTATTTCCCGGTGCTGCACACAAATCCAGAACACGCTCACCCGGCTGCGGGTTCAGTACCAGGGCCGGGATCATCGAGCTGGCCTCTTGGATATGAAACCAGCCGGCCAGATAAGCCCAGTGGCTCCCCAAACGCCTTTGTCCATTTTCGTGGCTCACGCGATAGGCCTGTGGATGCCACTCCAGTGGCGTCAGCGCATAACCATCCCGTGCGAGAACATCAATCAATTGACGAGAGTTGATGCGCAGGGTATTGGTCCACACAAACAACGGCTGCGGCCGGCTCGCCGCCGCTACAAACGCCTCCGCATCATCAACAATCGAATAGTACCGTTTTAGTAGGGGGACGCCCATTAAATTATAAGTTTTTAGCATAATTACCCGTGGTGGCGTTAGACCATAATGACCGCTTAACCACCCCCATCTTTAACCAGCGCTTTGAATACCTGTGCGCCGCAATCCAGGCAGGCTTGAAGTCCGCCGCCGATGACAACCAACGGAAAATCTTTTTGGGGCTCAATGGCAGCAGCCAAAGCTTTCACCCCCATCCAGTCAACCGATAACGCAGCGGTCGCTGCGGCAGGTAAATGGCTAAATTCGCGCCTCGATAATGTGGAGTTGATCATGCCATTCATGATAAACCCCAAAGACTTAAAGTTGGCAACTCAATTGCCATTAGATAACAATCAATATCGAAAAAAAGAAGACAGATGTCAACAAAACACGCAATTTATAGAGGGACGCCCAGTATATTTATTGGAAAACTTATAATTTTATGGGCGTCCCTATGCTTTGAGCAAAAATAATTTGATTAAAAAAAACGTAAATTTCGGGTGGCACGATCGTTTGAGATCATGTATATAACCCGCTGTCACAAGGAACACCAAGAATTTAATAAATCCTTTTTAAATCTTCGTGTCTTGTGGTTAACACAATTTCTACAATCGGTTACAAATATGAATGAAAAAGTCATCACCACCACCTGCTCTTTTGACTGCGGGGCGCGCTGTTTGCTCAAGGTGCATGTCGCCGACGGCAGGATTACCCGAATTGGCACTGAAAGTAAGCAAAAGGGAAGCTTAACAGCCTGCATTCGGGGGCTATCCCAAAAACATGTGGTTTATGCGCCCGATCGCCTAACCCGTCCATTAAGAAGGATTGGTAAACGCGGCAGCGCATCGTTCGAGCCCATTTCCTGGGAAGAGGCTCTGGAAATGGTGGCTCAAAAATTAGCGGTCGTTAAAAAAACCTACGGGCCACACGCAACGCTATTAATGAATTATTACGGTAATGAAGGAGCCTTGCACAACAGCATCAAAACAGCCCAGCGCTTTTTTAACCTGTTTGGCGGATGCACCAACGTCTGGGGCAGCGCTTCGATGGAGGGCGCCCGGTTTGCCTGCGAAACCACTTTGGGCTCACGGTTTACAGCCAACAGTCGCGATAACCTGTTGCAATCTAAATATATTATTTTGTGGGGCTGGGATCCGCTGGTATCGCGTTTTAGACCATACACCGCAAGCTATCTTAAGCAGGCCAGGAAAAACGGCGCAAAAATCATTGCGGTGGACCCACGCTTTACACAGTCCGCCAAGAACCTTTCTGAACGCTGGATCGCTATTAAACCCGGCACCGATACGGCTGTAATGGTGGCCATGTCCCATGTCATGATCGATCAGGGTCTTTACGATCAAAACTTCATCGCCACTTACACTTTTGGATTCAATGAGTTCAAATCTTACGTTATGGGCCATACGGATGGAGTGCCCAAAACCCCGCAATGGGCCTCACAAATAAGCGGCGTGCCCGTGGAAAATATCGTCGGTATGGCTCGGGATTATGCCATTCTGAAGCCCTCGGCGCTCTGCACCGGCTGGGCGCCGGGACGCAGTGCTTTTGGTGAGCAGTTCCACCGCGCCGCGATCACCTTAGCTGCTATGACTGCCAATATCGGCAATATCGGCGGTCATGTTGCCGGGGGCACCGACCGCATGGACCTAGGCGATTTGGGGGCGTCATTGCCCGTACCTGAAAAAGAGAACCCGTCGGTCCATGTAAGTGAAATTTATGATACGCTTTTAAAAGGACGGTCCGGGGGCTATCCGGCAGATATTAAACTGCTCTATGTAGTCGGCTGCAATATGTTAAATCAGTTTTTAAACGTCAACAAAGGCATCAAGGCCCTCGAAACTCTGGACTTTATAATTGTCCATGACCTGTTTTTAACCCCTACCGCCCGCTTTGCCGATATCGTTCTGCCCGTCACCCATTATTTAGAACGAGAAGATATCGGCCAGCCCTGGCTGGGTGGCCCTTACTGTATCTATATGAACAAGGTCATCGATCCCCCTCCAGAGACACGTTCGGATCTGGCAATTTTCACGGACCTGGCAGACCGCCTGGGCGTCGATGGATACAATGACCTATCTGATGAGCAATGGTTAACTTCATTTTTGGCAGCGACGCCGGATTTTCCTGACCATGAAAATTTTCGGCAGGAAGGCGTATATCGCGTTACGCTCGATAAGCCCCGGGTGGCCTTTAAAAAGCAGATCGAAGATCCCGAACACTATCCATTTGAAACCCCCAGCGGCAAGATTGAAATCTACAGCCATAAAATTGCGCAGATGAATAACCCTCAAATTCCGCCGCTCCCCCGGCATATTGATCCCTGGGAAGGGCCCACCGTTGACGATTCAGCCGAATACCCGCTACAGCTGGTCAGCCCTCACGCCAGAACCCGGGTAAATTCACAGTTCGACAACATTCCCTCGTTAAAAGAAAAAGCAGATGATCGCATCTGGTTAAATGCGGAGGATGCCGCAAAACGAGGCATTGTTAGCGGAGACCGGGTGCTGGTGTATAATGGGCGCGGGCGCCTGCGTACCCGGGCCAAAGTCACCGATCGTATAATGAGTGGCGTCGTCAGCCTGGATGCGGGCGCCTGGTTTCAGCCGGATGCAGATGGGGTGGATAACGGCGGCAGTGTGAACGTTCTCACCAAAGATGCCATGTCCCCCGCCGGTGCCTTTCCAAGTAATACCTGCCGCGTCCAAGTTGAAATCTTGCATGAAAATTAATGAGAGACTCTAAATTCATTTAATGACAACTCAATTGGAAAGCTAGCGAAGTCAACCAAATTATCAATCATGGAAAAGGATGAAAATCATTTTATCTCATTAATTTTCACCCTACGGGCGAGTCGGAGGCTTCCATCTGCTGCGTTACCACGCCCGCCATCGCGAGCCGCTCAGGCGAGGCGGGCGGGTTAAGAACGAGGCATAGTTAACTATAGCTTCGCCCTTGAGTGCCTTGCATATGAAAACCTCCAACTCGTGCAAGATTCAACCTTATTTGAATGAATATTTATAAGAAACTTTATATTTAATGGGCGTCCCTATAATTGAAAGGTTTGAA
>JASFIG010000416.1:0-4401 GCA_050122795.1 Desulfobacterales bacterium | reverse complement strand
ACGTCGGAGACCCGGTCGATGACCACCAGGTGGCCATTTTCGTCGATGTATCCGGCGTCACCGGAATGCAGCCAGCCGCCCTCCAGCAGCTCCTTGGTCTGCTCATCGCGCTTGTAATAGCCGACACAGACCGAAGGTGAGCGTGACAGAATCTCGCCCTCTTCGCTGATTTTACAATCGGTCTCCGGCAACGGCTTGCCCACGGTATCCGGTCGCACGTCACCGTCAGTGTGCATGTAGGCGATGCCGGTTATTTCGGTCTGGCCGTAAATCTGCTTCAGGTTGACGCCGATGGCCTGATAGAAGGTGAACAGCTCGGGCCCCAGGGCCGCACCGCCGGTGTAGGCCCGCCGCAGCCTGCGCAGCCCGATCTGGTTGATCAGCGGGTCCGTCACCAAAATCTTTCCCAGCCAGGCCATAAACCGCAGGGATGCCGGCATCGGTTCGCCGCTCATGCGGTAGCGGGCGGCCTTTTCGCCGATCTTGATGAACTTGTTGTACATAAAGCGATTGAGCCAGTAAGATTCATCGATCTTGAGCCAGATTTGCGATCGGATGGTCTCATAGATGCGGGGGGCGCCGAACATGAAATGGGGCCCGATCTCCTTGAGATCCTCCATGCTGGTCTCCACCGACTCCGGGAAGTTGATGGTGATCCCGGTGGCCATGGCCACCCCGAAGGAGTTCATCTGCTCGCCGATCCAGGCAAAGGGTAAAAACGAAAGGTATTCGTCGGTGTTTGAGAGGTGATCGACCTTGGTGATCTGAATGCCCATGTTGATGTAATTTTTATGGGTCATCATCGACGCTTTGGACAGCCCGGTGGTGCCGGAAGTCAAACAGAAATGGCAGACATCGTCCGGTTTTCCCTGGTCGATAAAGGTGTCGTATTTTTGCGGGTCTTCGGCCTCGGCTGCGGCACCGATTTCATAAAGGTCTTCAATGTCGATAAACCAGTCGTCGGCGCGGTAGTCGCGCATGCCGCGCGGATCTTCATAGATCACCTTGCGAACCTGGGGAATGCGGTCTCTGACTTCCACCAGCTTGTCCACCTGCTCCTGGTCGTCGCAGAAGACGGCCGCCACGTCCATGTAATTGATGAGCTCGGCAATTTCATCGGGTAGACTGGTTTGATAGATGCCGGCCGAAACCGCACCGATGGACTGGGCGCCGATGGCCATGAAAATTAGCTCCGGAATGTTGTCGCCGATCAATGCCAGCTTGTCGTCCTTTTTAATGCCCAGCCTGTCGAGCCCCAGGGCGACTTTGCGCACGCGGTCGTAAAAATCGTTCCAGGTGTAGTTGTTCCAGTATCCGAAATCTTTCTCCCGCAGGGCAACCTTGTCACCGGTCTCATTGACCCGCCAGCGCAGCAGCTGCGGAATGGTAAACTTGAGAAGTTCTTTGGTGTCTTGCATGCGGGCTATTCTTCTCCAATGTAAGCTTCGACAACCTTGGGAATCTTGACGATTTCTTCCGGGGATCCGGCGCCGATCACCTCGCCGAAATCAAGCACATAAATGTGATCGGATATATCCATAACCACCCCCAGATCGTGCTCCACCAGGACAACAGTGGCGTTGCGCTCTTTCTGGATGTCGATGACAAATCGCACCATGTCTTCTTTTTCTTCGATGTTCATGCCCGCCATGGGCTCATCGAGCAGCAGCAGCTCGGGTGCCAGGGTGAGGGCGCGCGCCACCTCGACGCGCTTCTGGATCCCGTAGCTCAGGCTGCCCACCGCGCGCTTGCGGTAGGGCTCCAGCTCCATGAAATCGATAACCTCTTCCACATAGCGCCTGTTTTGGGCCTCTTCCCGGGAGGCTTTGCCGAAAAAGACCACCGCATGCCAGAGGCTGTAGCGCAGGTCTTTATGCCGGGCCAGCATCAGGTTATCTAAAACCGTCATGCCGCTGAACAGTTCAATATTCTGGAAAGCGCGCGCGATTCCCATAATGGAAACCTGGTGCGGTGAGGCTTTGTTGAGTTTGTGATCTCCGTAAAAGATGTCGCCTGAAGTGGGGTGGTAAAATCCGGAAATACAGTTCAATAAACTGGTTTTGCCGGCGCCGTTGGGGCCAATGATCGAGGTAATCAGGCCCGGTTGAACGTCCAGACTGACTTCGAATAAAGCGTTGAGCCCGCCAAAAGTGAGCGTAACCTCCTCTACCTTTAATGTCGCCATCAACCCCCCGCCTTTTCAAGTTTACGAAGACGTCTTTTCCTGGCCGGAATAAATTCAATTAAATGAATATAATTCATTTGCTTGAACGTTTTATTTTTAAAATGACTTAGCTATAATGTATCTGCGCTTTAGTCAAGAGAATAATAGGGCCCAACAGCATGCACGGGTTTCGCAATAAAATGGGACGGTCATATAAGATATTGAAATGGCGTATCAACCAGGCTCACCATACCGTATGGCAGGAGAATGTCAAGTTGATAAAATAGCGGCAAAATAGTGGTCAATAACCACTATTTATCGTAGGACAGCAGATGCGACCGCAGGTTGATTTTTTTGTTTTTCAGTCGCAGTTTGCTGCGGATGTTATGTCGGTGAAATAATATGGTATTTTTTGAAAGGCACAACAGCTCGGCGATTTCCTTGTTGGTTTTGCCTTCTTTTACCAGGTTGGCGACTTTGATTTCCATGGGGGTGAAATTAAAATATTTTGATGACAGTTTGCTGATAAACGGCGAAATGATGTTTTCCAGATTGGATTCCATGATATTGACCAGCGTCTTTTGCTGGGTGCTCAGCCGACTTTTGTTTAGCCGGCTGACATAAGGGCTGATCAATTCTTTGACGTTGGACAGAACATTTTCACCCAGCTCCTTTTTGTCATCTTCCCGTTGCTTCAAAAGGACTTTCAGCGCCGTGTTGACTTCCTCCAGATGATGGGATTGGGCCTCCAGCTCCTTTTCTCTTTTGCGCAAGGCGTCCTCGGCTCTTTTGCGCTCATCAATTTCCTGTTCAAGCTTCCGGTTGATTTTGGCCAGCTCGGCGGTTCGTTCGGCCACCAGCTCTTCCAGTTGATCATGATATTTCTTTAGAACCTTCTCGGCCTTTTTCTGGGCACTGACATCCCGCAGTATGACAATATTGCCCACCGGCTCACCGGCCTGGTCGCGGTAAAGCGTGGAGCTGATCTGAACATCCAGCACCCGGCCGTCTTTGGTCAGGCGTTTGGTTTCGAATAGATGAATCTTTTTGCCCTGGAGCATATTGTCGATGGCGTCCCGGGTCTCCGGCCAGCTTTCCTCGGGTACGAAATCAATGCTCTTGCCAAAGACCGACTCGCTCGTAAATCCAAATGTTTGTTCAAAGGCCGGATTCACATATGTGGCGCGGCCACTCATATTGTATACCACAATGGGATCCGGCGAGGATTCCAGCAGCAGCCGATAGCGCTCTTCACTTTCGCGCAGGGTTATTTCTGTTCGCTTGCGTTCGGCCAGCTCATGACGGACATCAGCGTATAAGCGCGCTTTATCCAGAGCCACCAGAGCCAGCTCGGCAAAGCGGCCCAGGATGGCAATATCTTCATCATGAAACTTTTTGCCCGCCTCAACGCTCGCCAGACCGATAACACCATGAACCCGGCTGCCGTATTTGAGTGGTATCCCGACGACCGAATGCAGCTCATCCAGAGACTTGTCTGAAAGGCGACCCTCCCAGGACTGATAGTCATCGACCAGCAGCGGCTTTTCACTCTGCCAGACCGCACCCCCCATGCCCTCACCCGGTTTAACCCGCAATCCCAGCTGGGATTTAAAAAAACCCATCCCCACCTGAATCTGCATTTGCTCATCACCGGGCTCGAGCAAATAAATATAGCCGTGCTCGGTGCCGCTCAGCCGGGCAGCACGCTCCAGAATCGCCTCAAGCAGCTCCTCTTTGTCCAGGCGGTCAATCAGCCCCAACGAGGTTTCATGCAGTGCTGTCAGGTATTCGTTCTGACGGCGCAGCGCCGCCTCGGCTTCCCTGAGCGCATGGGCTTCCTGTTCCAGCTGATCCAATCCGGCCGCCACTTTGTCATTTGGCGCTTTTTTCGATTTGGTTTCTAACATGGTGTATGCCGCACTGTTTTAGGTTCCTGGTGGTTTCCCACTTTTTCAGCTGCCAACCAATTGCTGCTGGCCTCTGGCTTCTGGCGGCTTGCATCTTGCCTGATAAGGATTGCGAAAGCTCGGTGATTTCAGATTTCGAGGACGAGTACGAGGACGACCACGAGGACGAAAGTTGATGGGTTTTATCGTGCTCGTCCTCGTCCTCGGCTGTTCTCAAAATGTTTCTATTAAACAAATGAGGGGCGGCGGCGCCAATAATCGGAAACTCCTTCGCGCTCTGTTCGTCATGGGCCAGTCACCAATAACCAATAACGAATAACGAAATTTCCG
>JASFIG010000415.1:0-4403 GCA_050122795.1 Desulfobacterales bacterium | reverse complement strand
GGGAGGGACTCTTTTTTTTGTGTCGGGTTCGCTTTTTGGGAGTCGGCGCTTCTGAATCCCCCGCTTTTTTGGCATCTGTGCCTTTGAAGGATTCGGGACCAAAACCAAAAAATGCGCCCGGATGGGAACGCGCCTTGGCTTTGGCGGATGCAGCCGGTGCCTGAGTGCGCTTCTTTGCCCGGTGCTGGCTGCGCTTCCGGCCGGATCTTCTCAGACGCGATCTGCGTTCAGGGGTGATAGGCTTTGATTTATCAGCAACATACCAATCGTTTCCAGGCCAGACGACAGGGATCTTATACCCCAGCATTTCCTCCAGTGGCTCCAGATGATAAACGTAGTCTTCACAGGCCAGCGCAAAGGCTTTGCCGGTCTTGCCTGCACGCGCGGTGCGACCGATGCGATGCACATAATTTTCAGAGTCCTGGGGAAGGTCATAATTGATCACATGGCTGATATCTTCAACATGGATGCCGCGCGAAGCAACATCGGTGGCGACCAGGATTTTGATTTGGCCATTTTTAAATTGCTCCATTAAGCGGAAGCGCTTGCGCTGGGGCAAATCGCCGGTGATTCTTTCCGCCGGCCAGCCATTGCCTTTCAGTTTCCGGGTCAACCAATCGACCCCGACTTTGGTATTGACAAAAATGAGCATCCGATTCCAGTCTTCTCTTTTCAGCAAGCCCAGCAAAAGCGCCAGTTTCTTTTCAGTTCCGACGTGAAACAGCTGCTGGTCAATTCCTTCAACCGTTATGGTCTGGGGTGTGACCGATATAAACTCAGGCAAATTCATGTATTCATAGGTGAGTTCCATCACCCGATATGAAAGCGTGGCTGAAAAGAGCATGGATTGCCGTTTATCGTAAAGGGGCAGTTTGCGAAGCAGGTAACGCATGTCTTTGGTGAATCCCAGATCAAACAATCGATCTGCTTCATCGATCACTAAAATTTTAATGGCTTCCGTTTTGAAAATACCCTGCTTATAGTAATCGATGATGCGCCCGGGTGTGCAGATGATGATATCAACGCCCCGCTGCAAAAGCTGGGCCTGGCGTTTGTAATCAACACCACCGACGACCTCGGCGATTTTTAAATCCGTGTGTCGACACAGGGTGCGGGCTTCCTCGACGATTTGATGGGAAAGTTCCCGGGTGGGTGCGATAATCAGAGCCGACGGCAAACGGGGATTGCGATCGGAGAGCATTAACAGGCGGGTAATGACCGTAACCAGGAATGCCGCTGTCTTGCCTGTTCCCGTCTGTGCCTGACCGGCGACATCTCGACCGCTCAATGATATCGGTAGGGTTTGTTCCTGGATCGGCGTGCAGTACTCAAAACCGGCGTCATTTAAAGCCCTTAATACTGGCTCCGGCAACTCGAGCGTGTCGAATCGCTTTTCAGTTAAAAATTCCGGCTTTTCAGCCCGCGCCAAAGCAGCTGACGATTCATCTGTTTCAGGCATAGGGTTTGATTGCGTTTGGGATTAGTGGGTCTCACTGTGTCTATTTTAATTTCGACGCGATTATAACCTTTTATTGGATCCTTTTGCAAGAACAGAGGACAGAAGTCAGAAGTCAGATTACAGAAGACGGAAAGATATGGATGGTGAAGCGCAAAAGCTGCTTTATGTCGTCTGTCCTCTGTTCTCTGTCATCTGACCTCTGATCTCTGACTTCTGTCCTCTGAAACCTGCATTGAATTGCGCAACACGGTATGCTAACAATAAATTTTTATCTTTTAATGTATTGAAACGGACACCAAGAAATAATGAAAGAATTTTTCAAGGTCACAGACTTAGAAACCGTATTAAACTATCGTGGCGCATTTGAGCGGGTCGGCGTGCAGAAGGTTGCCCTGACGGATGCGGTCGGCAGCGTTTTGGCCGAAGATATCGTCGCTGAAGAAGATTTACCGGATTTTCCGCGCACAATTGTAGATGGCTATGCGGTTCAAGGCGCTTCCACTTTTGGTGCCAGCGAGGGCAATCCGGCTTATCTGACCATCACCGGTAACATTGTCATGGGACGATCGCCGCAATTTGAAATTGCCCCCGGTGAAGCCGCCAGAATTGCCACCGGCGGTATGGTTCCCCCGGGCGCCGATAGTGTGGTAATGATTGAACACACCGAAGCCGTTGATGACACCACCATAGAAGTTTATCGCAGTGTGGCGCCCGGCCAGAATATGATCGCCATCGGCGAAGATATTGAAAAATATTCGGCTGTGCTGAACAAAGGGCAGGTCATACGTCCGCAGGAGGCGGGGCTGCTGGCCGCTCTGGGCAAGCAGCAGATAACCGTTTACCAGAAACCGGTGGTCGGCATTATTTCCACCGGTGACGAAATTATACCCATCAACGAAAAGCCGCGGATGGGACAAATCCGTGATATCAACAGCTATACCCTTGCAGGGCTGATTCATGATGCCGGTGCGGTCGCCCAATCATATGGAATCGTACGGGATAATTTTGAAATGCTGCTCGAAAAATGCAAGCTGGCGCTTGACGATTGCCATATGGTTTTAATTTCCGGCGGCAGTTCTGTGGGCACACGTGATTATACTGTTGATGTGCTTTCCGCCTTGCAGGATGCAAAAATTCTGGTTCACGGCATATCGATCAGTCCCGGCAAACCCACCATTCTGGCCAGCATTAAAAACAAGTCGTTGTGGGGACTACCCGGACATGTTGTCTCGGCCATGATTGTTTTTTCAAGGGTCGTCAGGCCCTTTGTTGAACATCTGGGCGGGCGGCCCGCTACTGAAGATAACGTGCTGCGGCTGCAAGCCAGGCTGAGCCGCAATGTGGCGTCGAAACAGGGCCGCGTGGATTTTATCCGAGTCCGACTGCGTCGTGAGGGAAATCAGCTGTGGGCGGATCCGGTACTGGGCAAATCCGGGCTGATCAGCACCATGGTCAATGCCGATGGTCTGGTTCAAATTGATATCAACACGGAAGGGCTCGACAAGAGTGCTATAGTGGAGGTGATCCCTATCTAGTTAGAGCGGCAACCGAATGTAAATATCAGATTTCGATCAACAGGTTCAAGGTTCAGCGTTCAAAGGTTGTGAGGTTAGATAACAAAAGACAGATATTGAGTGAAACTAGCCTGGATCACTGACACTGACCCTCGGAAATTCGAAACCCTGAACCCTGAACCCGGTTTTTTGGAAAAAAAAATGAAACTTAAACGCAACATCTATCTGAAGATGAAAACCCTGGCGGAAGCCAGAAACATTCTTTTTCAGGTATTTTCCAGCTTGCCACCGCTGGCAAGCGAGGAAATCCCGGTGCCGGATGCCGTCGGGCGGGTCCTGGCCGAACCGGTTAATGCCCGGCTGTCATCCCCCAATTTTCATCTGGCTGCAATGGACGGACTGGCTGTTAAAGCCGAAATCACCTTTGGCGCCAGCGCCGCTGCACCCAAAACGCTGAACGTCGGGTGGGAGGCATTCTATGTCAATACCGGCCATGTCCTGCCACAGGAAACGGATGCAGTCATCATGGTCGAAGATGTCAATGTGCTCGACGACAGACGCATCGAAATCGAAGCACCCGTATTTCCCTGGCAAAACGTACGCAGAGTTGGAGAAGACATTGTGGCCACAGAACTGCTTTTCCCTCAAAACCATGTGGTTACACCCTATTGCGTGGGCGCTTTGTTATCAGGCGGGGTGTTTACGGTAGCAGTTAAAACCAGGCCAAAGGTTTTGATTATCCCCACCGGGTCTGAACTGGTGGACTGGCGTCAACTCGAGCTTAAAGCGTTTCGGCCCGGGCAGGTACTGGAAACCAATTCGTTCGTCCTGGGCAAGCTGATCGAAAAATTTGGCGGCACTTTTCAGCGCCATGACATGGTTGTGGATGATACCGACAAGATTAAAGCGGCTATCAAAGACGCCGTGGATGAGGATTATCATATGATCCTGGTCCTCGGAGGGTCCTCAGCCGGTTCTGAGGATTTTGCCAAAACCGCCATTGTAGAACTGGGCAAAATCCACGTTCATGGCGTAACGATCATGCCCGGCAAGCCCATTGTCATCGGATCGGTTTCAACCAAACCGGTCTTTGGCATCCCGGGCTATCCGGTTTCAGCCATTATCGCTTTTGAACAATTTGTCCAACCGCTGCTGCAGGCCTTTCTCGGGCAGCCTGACACGCCGCGGGAAACCGTTGTTGTCCGGCCGACGAAAAAGATTGCTTCCAAACTCGGGGTCGAGGAATTTTTACGCGTTAAAATGGGTGAGGTGCGCGGCTGTATTGTGGCAACCCCGCTGCCCAGAGGCGCCGGCACCATCACATCCATTACCGAAGCCGATGGCATCATTCGCATACCCAACCACGTCGAAGGCATCAACGATTCGGAAACGGTTTCGGCGGAACTGCTCCGCCCGCTGCCGGCCATCCG
>JASFIG010000414.1:0-4444 GCA_050122795.1 Desulfobacterales bacterium | reverse complement strand
CACCGGAGCCCGACATGGCCGCCGCCCTTTTTGACAGCGCCGAAAGCTTATATGAGGCAAATTCATACATGAATGCGTTAATAGCCTATAGGCGATATTTGGACCTTTATCCATATGGATCCAAGGCCGATCTCGCATTAACGCGAGCCGCCGCAATTTATGCTGAGCAGAAAAATCATGATGCCGAACGAATGGCCTATCAGCGGCTGATTGAAGAACATCCAGCCAGCCCTTATGTCGCCGATGCCATGGTCAAAATTTTGATTACGCTTTACAATGAGGGCAACTTGAGACAAGTCATACTGCAAGCCTCAGAAATTATCAGAAAAACGGATTCCAAGTCACATCTATTCCACACATACGCCATACTGGGTGATACATATTTGTCGCTGGATTCCCCGCGGGATGCGATACTTTTTTACTATTTTGCCTATCAGAAGGCCAGCGCTCCGAAGGAAGAGAATATTCTTTTCAAACTCAATACGGTTGTCAGCCAATTGCGCACTGAAGACATATTGTCACTATTATTGAGGATAGATGATGCGTTTCTCAGAAGCTACCTTATGTACCAGTTGGGTGCTATCAGATATGAAAAACAGAATTATAAAGAGGCTCTCAAGGTATTTTCCGAATTTATCGAAAATTTCCCTGACCATGAACGGGCCCAAGCGGCCCAAAGTTTAATTGAGGAAATTAATGCAAGGTTTGTTTTCAAGAGACGGCAGATCGGGTGTTTGCTACCGCTCAGCGGCCTTTACGAAAAATTTGGCAGGCGCGCTTTGAGAGGTATTCAATTTGCCTTGGACCAGTTCAACTCACAAAGCAATCAGCCCGATTTCGAATTAATTGTAAATGATACCGGTTCTGAACCGCAAATAGCGATCCGGGAACTCAGCCAATTAGATGCGGAAGGCGTCGCTCTTATCCTGGGTCCAATCATGACCGGTGAAGATGCCGCCCGAGCAGCGCAACAAAAGAAGATTCCTATAATCACCCTCACACAGAAGCCGGGAATCTCTGAATTGGGTGACTATGTTTTCAGAAATTTTTTGACGCCCCAGATGCAGATTGATACGATTGTGCCTTATGTTGTTAACACGCTCGGGGTGGAGCGGCTGGCAATCCTTTATCCCGAGGACCGTTACGGTAATACCTTTATGACTCTCTTCAAAGACAAGGTCATCGCCTATGGCGCAACCGTAGTTGCCGTTGAGCCTTATAAACCCGACCAGACCGATTTCACCGCTCAGATAGCGAAACTTTCAAACTGGGATCAATCCGCGAACGCAATGATGGATAATCGCCGCCGGCATGGCTTGCGCGGGCAAAACAGGCATGTAAAATCTGAAGTAATTGTTGATTATGATGCGATTTTCATACCGGACGTTCCAGAAAAAATCGCTTTGATTGCGCCGCAACTTGCATTTTTCGATATAGATAATGTGCTTCTATTGGGCACCAATCTCTGGCATTCCGACAAATTAATCCAGATGGCGGGCGAATATGTTCAGGATGCCATTTTGGCTGATGTGTTTTATGCAGAAGGTTCTAATGAAAATGTACAAGAATTTATAATGCGTTTTGAAGCAGTTTACGGTCAACGTCCCGATTTTATTGAAGCGCTGGCGTATGATGCAGCCATGATCGCTTTTCAGGCGGCCAGCAACCCACGTGTTGAGTCAAGAAAAGATCTAATGGACGAACTGCGGAATCTTTACAATTTTGAGGGTATCACCGGGCCTACTTCATTTAAAGAAAATGGAGACGCGGTTAAAAAGCTTTATCTTCTCCAAGTGCACGACAATAAATTTGTTGAGTTGAATAGCCCCTGAAGGATTTACAGAAGAAACGTTTAAGAGTTTTAGTGGAGGTCATCCATGGAAACCACAGTAGCTGACCAAATAGCAGAATTTGATTTGATTTATAAACCGGGAGTACCGGATAATTTGCAGGATTTAGATTTACCGCTGCCGATGGTTGAAGATCTAATGCTGCGTTACCTTTATGCTAAAGGCGCCAGCAGACTCAGTAAAATATCTGATGCACTCAAGCTTTCATTTCCGGTGATCGATGCTTTATTTCAACAATTGCGCAAACGGCAGCTTTTTGAAGTGACAGGGATGGAGGGTAACGATTATGCTTTCACGCTATCCGGAATCGGTCAGGAGTTTGCCTTTAATCGTTTCAAAATTTGCCATTATACAGGACCGGCACCCGTATCGGCCAAAAATTACTTTGCGGCCGTCAGAGCTCAAGTCGCGAAGCTCCACATAGACAAGTCTTTCTTGAAAAAATCACTTTCAGACCTTGTGCTGACTGACAGCTTTCTGGATCAATTAGGACCAGCCCTCATTTCCCAGAATTCTATATTTCTATACGGACCAACGGGAAACGGAAAGACAAGCGTCGTCACACGTTTGGCCAGAATCTATCAGGATGCAGTTCTAATTCCGTATGCTGTTGAATTTGACGGGCAAATTATCGTGATGTATGACCCAGCTGTACATGAAAGAGTCGATTCGAATGTTTCTGGGATTGATCCACGCTGGGTTTTATGTCGTCGCCCCTGTATTTTAGTCGGGGGCGAGCTGGAGCCGAAAATGCTGGAACTTCAGCTAGAAGAGAGCACTCAGGTATATGCAGCGCCTTTACAGATGAGGGCCAACAACGGCATGCTCGTCATCGACGACTTCGGCCGTCAGATTCTTTCACCTGAATATTTGTTGAATCGCTGGATTGTGCCGCTGGATCGGAGAGTGGATTATTTGACGTTGCGTTATGGTGTTAAGTTTCAAATTCCTTTTGAAATGATTGTTGTTTTTTCCACCAATCTCGATCCAGACGATCTTGCCGATGAAGCCTTCCTGCGGCGCATTCAAAACAAGATTCATATGGAAACAGCTAATTCCAAGGTCTTTGATGAAATTTTCAATCGTCTGGTCACCAAGGGAAATTATCCCTGTGAGCCGAATAGCGTCGAGTATCTTCGCAAGCTATGTTTGCATTTGGGTCCCAAAGAGCTTCGGGCCTGCTATCCCAGAGATATCATAAATATACTCGTCGCCATTAGTGGGTACGAAGGTCAGGCTGTGGAGGTTAATAAAGCCAATTTGGAACGGGCTGTGAGGCTTTATTTTACAAAGACCATGACAAACACCAAAAAGCAAACTCAAACCTGACGATTGTTACATATTCGGACACAACAAAAAGCAAACAAGATCGGCACAACATTGTTGATGCGGCTGGTCAGATGGTTGCGTCACTATCCAGGTGCCTTTTCAAAAAGCTGATGATTTTCAGAATGGTTAAAGTATGACCAAAATAAATATTGGCAAAAAAATCTTTTCCTCCATAGGAATAGATATTTTCATTTGCCTTTTTTTTGCCATTGTCACACTGGCAGTTTATTGGCAAGTGGGGAATTTTTCATTTATCAATTACGATGACCCCTTGTATGTCACCAAAAATTCCCAGGTACAGGCAGGATTGACCTTAAAATCATTTATATGGTCGTTCACGACGACTCATGCCGCAAACTGGCACCCTTCAACCTGGCTATCTCATATGTTAGACGTTCAGCTATTCGGATTAAACTCCGGCAAGCACCATCTGACCAATGTCTTTTTTCATATCGCAAACACCGTGTTGTTATTTCTTATACTCAGGAAAATGACTTCAGAGATATGGAAGAGCGCTTTTGTCGCAGCCTTGTTTGCACTCCACCCGCTCCATGTGCAGTCGGTTGCATGGGTGTCAGAACGTAAAGATGTATTGAGCACTTTTTTCTGGCTGCTGACGATGGGGGCCTACCTTTGGTACGCTAAACGGCCATTTTATACAGAAGGATCCAGTGCTGGTAGATATGTGCTGGTTATTTTTTTGTTTTTAATGGGCCTTTTGGCTAAGCCCATGTTGGTGACTTTGCCTTGCGTATTGCTTTTGATCGATTATTGGCCTCTAAATCGGTTTCAAGAGAGACCATCTAGAGGGAGCAACAACAAGCAAACAAAATCGATTGTACTGGCTTTGATTTATGAAAAAGTTCCATTCTTTATTCTATCAGCAACATTTTGCGTCGTGGCTCTCACTGCGCAAATAAAGGGTGGTACCTTCAGCGCCCTGGATGTGCTTCCTCTTAAAATAAGATTTTTAAATGCAATTATTGCCTATGTAGTCTATCTTGGCAAGATGATTTGGCCGTTCAATCTATCTTTTATATATCCGCATACAGGTATTGTAAAGGGATGGCAAGCTGTGGGCGCTTCCTTATTTTTAGCCATCATATTCCTGATGGGAATGAAAACTGCAAGACAGTTTCCCTATTTCATTGTGGGATGGCTCTGGTATATTGGAACCTTAGTTCCTGTAATTGGATTGATTCAAGTTGGGGAACAAAGTCTTGCAGACCGTTATACTTACGTGCCGCTAATTGGTATTTTTATTA
>JASFIG010000413.1:0-4457 GCA_050122795.1 Desulfobacterales bacterium | reverse complement strand
TCTCAACAGACTTTTGATAGTCGCCCTCGGCGATGGCGGCCACATAATTGGGCACATCGATGCCCGCCGGGCAGGCATGCTGGCAGGCGGAAATCACCATCGAATCGCACACCGCTCCGGCGCAGCGATGTTCTTTGATGTGGTCTTCAAATTCTTTGAGAAAATATTTGAGGGTCGACATGGCCGGTTTGGAACAGGCCTGTCCCAGACCGCACAGGGAGGCCTCGGTCAGGGTCTCTCCCAGTTCACGGATGGTGTCGATGTCCTCTATTCGGCCCTTGCCCTGGGTGATGCGTGTTAAAATTTCCAGCAGCTGGGTGGTGCCCAGACGGCAGGGCGCGCATTTGCCGCAGGATTCTGACTGCGTAAAACTCAGGAAAAAGCGGGCGATTTCGACCATGCAGTTGTTTTCATCCATCACCACCATGCCGCCCGAACCCATGATGGCGCCGATGCGCTGGACCGTATCGTAATCAATCGGCAGGCTTAAAAATTGCGGGGGCACACAGCCGCCGGCAGGCCCGCCCATCTGAACAGCTTTAAACGCGCGGCCTTTGGGTATACCGCCGCCGATCTCATAAATCACGTCTTTGACGGTGGATCCGATGGGCACTTCCACCAGTCCGGTGTTGTTGACCTTGCCGGCCAGCGAAAAGATTTTGGTGCCCTTGCTGTCCTCGGTGCCCACCTGGCCGTACCATTCCGCCCCGTTTTTGATGATCAACGGGACATTGGCCCAGGTTTCAACATTGTTGATATTCGTCGGTTTGGCGTCGATGCCGGCCTGCGCCGGAAACGGCGGTCGCGCCCGGGGCATACCGCGCTTGCCCTCGATGGAGGCCATCAGAGCGGTTTCTTCGCCGCAGACGAACGCACCGGCGCCCAGTCGCAACGAAAGATCGAAGTTAAAGCCGGTGCCCAGGATGTTTCCGCCCAGAAGTCCCAGTTCTTTGGCCTGCTCGATGGCGATCTCGAGATGCTCGATGGCAATCGGGTACTCTTCGCGCACATAGATATAGCCGTACTCGCTGCCCATGGCATAGGCACCGACGAGCATGCCTTCGACGACGGCATGCGGATCGCCTTCCAGAATGGCGCGATCCATGAATGCACCGGGATCGCCTTCATCCGCGTTGCACACCGTATACTTTGGCCGGCCTTCGGCCTGCCGGGCGAATTTCCATTTGAGGCCGGTTGGAAACCCCGCCCCGCCGCGACCTCTGAGTTTTGCCGTCAGCACCTCTTCGACAACCTGTTCGGGGGACATTTTCGACAGCGCTTTGACCAGGGCCTGGTAACCGCCGTCGGCAATGTAATCCTCGATGCGGGTCGGATCGATGCGGCCGCAGTTGGCCAGAACCCGGCGCTCCTGTTTGGCGTAAAACGGGATCTGATTGCGATAGTATACCGGTTGCAGCCTCTTGGGATCGTGATAAGCCAGGCGGTCGATAAGCTGTCTGCGTTTCAGGGTCTGAGCGACGATCTCGGCGGCATCATCGGGCTCGACTTCCTGGTACTGAACCCCCATGGGCTCGATGGCAATCACCGGCGCTTTGGCACAAAAACCGTGGCAGCCGGTGGATCGGATTTCCACCTGATCCGAGAACTTCTGGCTTTTGACCTCGTCTCTTAAGGACTCCAGCACGCCGGCGGCGCCGTATGCCCGGCAGCCGGTCATGCAGACATGTACTTCGATGGTCCCTTCTTTTCTCTGGGACTGTATTTTATTGCGGAGCCACTCCAGCTTTCCGATGGATGAAAGCTTCTCCATTTGGCAGAATCTCCCTTTCGCTCAGATATCCCGTTTGCCTCAGATGCCTCAGCGGCAAACGGCCAATTTTATTTTTTTTGATACTCTCCCAGCAGGCTGGTGACCTTGGTTGGGGAAAGCTTGCCGAAATAATCCCGGTTGATCATCATGGTCGGCGCCAGAAAACAGGCGCCCAGACAGGCCACCGTTTCGAGAGTGAATTGATAGTCGAGGCTGGTTTCACCCTCCTTCAGATCCAGCTCTTTTTGCATCAGGCGCAAAACGCTGCGGCTGCCCTTGACATGGCAGGCCGTTCCGCGGCAGACTCTGAGGACATATTTTCCCTTGGGCTCCAGAGCAAATCCGGCATAAAACGTAATAACACCCTGTACCTCAGCAGGGTACATGTTCATGGCCTCGGCGATCGGCTCAATCGATTCGGGCGGAATATATCCGGCATGCTCCTGCACTTCCTGCAGCAGGGGGATCAGCCCCCATTTGTCGCCTTTGTGCTTTTCGATAATTTCGTAAACCCGGTCCCAGTCAATCTCTGGTGGTTTCATGCGGGTGCCTCATCAATCAGTTGGTGGTAAGATTTACATTTGAGTCATATTTATGTTGAGTTGCTCGTAACAGTCAGGTTCAGGGTTCAGGGTTTCCTCCTTCGCCTTTTAGGCTTCGGAGGACAGGCAAAGGTCCAAGTTTCTGTGTACTAGATAAAAATGATTTGTTTCTTCCTAATGCCTTTAGCCGTGTACCGTGCGCCTTATGCCTTGGTTATCTTGACCGCACATGTCTTCCAACCGGTCGTATTGGGATCCGCCAGGTCCTTTAGATCGATCAGATTCATGGCATCATTGGCGTTGACCGCCAGCGGGACAAACAGCTGGCCGGCTGCGATGCGATTGCTGCAATCAATTTTGCGTTTGATCTCACCCCAGCGGGTTTCTATTTTCACGCTATCCCCGTCTTTTAATTTCAGTTCCTCTGCGTCCGCCATACTGATGATCGCATTTCCAACGTTGTTAAAATCCTGAATGCGTTCAGAGGCGCTTGTTCGGGTGCCGCTGCCCAGATGATAGCGTAAAGAGCCCAATATGGCCGTTATCGGGAAGTCGCGATCATCGGGTTCATCGGCGGTCGAAACCACCGCTGAAAAAGATATCATTTTATGGGCATCATTGTCACCGAATACAGCCATCGGGCTGGTTGGCCTGACCCAGGCAGCCTCTGAACCATTCAATTCGGCATAGGCGGGTACCAGTCGACGGATTTCAGCGCGTATTTTTGCCAGTGTGTCATAGGTCGCGGAAGTCCCCAATCGGGCGGCCAGCAGATCTAAAATCTCCCAGTCGGGTTTGGCCTTGCCGGGCGGCGGCACGACCGCTGAAAAGCTCTGGATTCGGCCTTCCAGATTGGTAAAGGAGCCGCCTTTTTCACTGGCAGCGGCACCCGGCAGAACCACATCTGCCAGTTGAATGAGTTCACTGTCCAAAATGTCCTGTACGGCAATGAATTCCAGATTTTCAAGCGCGGCTTTCACGCGTTGCGGTTGCGGCAAAGACCGCAGTGGATTTTCTCCCATAATATACAGGGCTTTAAGCCGGCCGCTTTCGGCCGCCTCGATAACGCGGCACATATTGAGACCCGGATCCGGAGAAATGTTGACGCCCCAGTTCTTTTCCCATGTGTTTCGGTTGCTATCTTCAGCAAGCGGCATTCTTCCGGGCAGCAGGTCCGGTACTGTGCCCATATCCATGGCACCGTTCTGGTTGTTTTCTCTGGCAAGGATGTAAATGCCGGCGCCGGGTTTGCCCAGGCTCCCGCTCATCAGGGACAGATTCAGAATCGCACCCAGGGTGTGCACACCATAGCGCTGCTGTAAAATGCCATGACCGATAACAAAGGCAATCCGCTTCTCTTTTAAAAGCTCGGCCATTGCTTTCAACTGTTGCACCTGCAATCCGGTCATGCGGCAGACCTTATCCATATCCAGTGAGGACAAAGCGTAAGTAAAGAGACTGAATCCTTCAGCGTAGCGATCGATAAATTCAGAATCGTAATCACTTGTCTCGTGCAGCAAAGCGGCCAGGGCATTGAGGAGTTCCAGATCGCTCTGGGGTTTAATGGGGAGCCATCGTGCTGCAAAGTTGACCAATTCTGTTTTGCGCGGGTCGATCACAATCAGCGGCACACCATTTTTCGCCGCCCGTTTTAGATGGTAACCGACCACGGGAAGAGAATGGTTGGGGTCGGCTCCTAAAACCACGATGACATCCGCTGTTGCCAGATCGTCAAAGGGTATCGGGCGACATCCTCCGCCTGTTTTCTGATCCAAAATGGTCGACAAAAATTGCCCGGAAACATAGCCGCCATTATCGACATTGTTTGTGCCGATCAACACCCGGGCGATTTTTTGAAGCAGATAATTTTCTTCATTGCTGCACTTTGATGAACCCCAAAAAGCAATGCTTTGCGGGCCGCTTTCTGCCTTAATCTGACGCAAACGATCAGCCACCCGGTCCAGCGCCTCATCCCATGAAACCGGCGCCATCTGGGTGGTTTCATCTTCGTTTTTTTTGGGCATCATTGGCGCGATCAGGCGTTGAGGCGAGTTTAAAAAATCATGGGCAAAATGACCGCGCACGCAAAGGGTGGCTTTGTTGACGCTGTCGGTTAAATGGGCCGGATTGACATCGATGACCTT
>JASFIG010000412.1:0-4477 GCA_050122795.1 Desulfobacterales bacterium | reverse complement strand
GAGATTGCTAAAGACATCCAACAAGACATGCTCTATCTTTATCCGACGATCGATGGGAAACCCCATGGTGCTCTGACGGATTCTCTTTTAAGAGTGCTGGCCGGTCAGGTGCAGGTTGACACCAATAATGATGGGGAGTGGAGCCAGATGGAGCTGTATACGGCTTTAAGATCCCTGGTCCAGCAGCGCTTCAAACAAACGCCGCAGGCGCTCCCCACGCAAGGCGGTAACGCCGACAATCTGCATGCCAGGGCATTTTTCGTGCGCTCGGGGGGTAGCCTTGCTGTTGAAACAAACGCGTCACCCGCATCAAAGCCGCGCATGCGGGTTCGGGTCGTTGAACCGTTATCCCTTTTAAAAGCACATATATCAAAAATCGAGGGCGTTATCATAACAAACAAAAACCCGGATCTGATCGTCACCAAAGATGGAAATGCGGTTGTGCTGGCACTGCCAAACATGCATCCGCTTTGCCGGTTTACGTCCTTTGATACTGACCAGGTAGTGGATCGCATCAGACGGCACCTGCGTATTCAACCTTTGATCAATCTCGTCTATCCTCGACAACAGTTTAATGTCGAAATCGAACTCAGCGGGTCATACCAGAAAAGCATTATCGCTGAAGATGAAACCTTTAAATTTGAAATTCGCACTGAAAAGCCGGCCTATTTGCTCCTGATAGACGTTGATCCTTCCGGCGCAGTGCATGTCCTGCACCCTTTTGATAAATCTGAGCTTCAGCCCCTGGCGCCGGGAGAGAAAAGGGTTTTGACGGGTAAATGTCTCGCCATCTGGCCTTTTGGGACGGAAACCGTAAAATTATTTGCGTTTACTCACAAGCCGCAGGCACTCGAATCTTTCGTGGGCAAGGAAGATATTCATCCGGACTCCTTATTATTCAAAAACCTGGAGCGGTTGGTAGGGGTCCGCGGGCTGAAATCGACCCGCGCTGAAATAAGAACGGATGCCGCCCAAGCTGCTTTGCAACTGACGAGCTATCCGAAAGCGAATATGAGAAGATAATGAAACACCATGGCAAACTGCAGAGGAAATTTCTAATGCTAGGGTTGCTGACCCCTTTAGGGATCATCTGTATGATGGGGCCAGCGGATTTAAGGGCTTCTGCTTTTCAACCCGGCTACTCAACATCATATGCTTTGGTTGTCGGTATTAATACCTATAACCACTGGCCTAACCTGGAATATGCTGCCAAAGATGCTGCTGAAGTTGCTGCTGTTCTAAAGCAAAAAAACTTCCGCGTGTTTATCCTCACCAATCAACAAGCCACCAAGCAGAATATTTTGCGCCGACTGGAGACGATGCGCAAATCCGTTGATGCGAACTCACGGGTGGTATTCTATTTTGCCGGTCACGGTCAGACTGAAGATTTGCCTGGCGGGCGCGAGCGGGGATACATCGTACCCACAGATGCAGATGCATATGACTGGCAGGGCACCATGCTTCCCATGGATCAGTTAAATCGCACGATCAAGCACTTCAAAGCCAAGCACATCCTGCTTGCTTTTGACTCCTGCTATTCGGGACTGGGCCTGACCCGATCGATAAAACGGCATCCGAAACAAGATGCCGTCTATATCAATAAAATGATGCACACCCGAAGTATTCAAATTTTGACTGCCGGTAGCCGCTCGGAGCAAGCTGTGGAAACCGAAGGCCATGGGTTGTTTACCGATCATCTGCTGGCGGCACTGGACGGAGCTGCGGATATAAATGGCGATGGACACATAACTGCGACTGAGATTTACGCCACCGTGCGCCCCAGCATTACGAAACAATCCCATAGCCGCCAGACACCGCAGTTCGGTTATATCGAAGGCAATGGTGATATTATTTTCTATCATACCCCTGCGATTAAAGATCCTACCACTGTTTTGATCGACACAACGGTCAACGGAATTGATGTCTGGGCGGGAACCTCCGAAATCGGACATCGATTAAAGGCCGGCCAGCATCGCTTACCGGCATTTGCCGGGCCGACCACGATTATCGTCAAAAAAGGCGGACGAACGCTTTATCGAAAAGAGGCTCGCCTGCAGGCAAACATCGTCTTTCCCATCCGGATTGGCTCCAGCATGCCTGTTTCACCCCGGCGAGAACCGTTTGCAATGCTCACCATAACCCGTCGCAACGTCGAAGATTATTCGAATTCGATTGCTTATGATCTGGATAAAGATGGCAGGGAGGAAGTTTTTACCGCCTCCGGCAACAGCCTTTATGCGTTCAAAGCCGACGGTTCGATGATATGGCAAAAAAGATTCAAATTTCCGATTACCTTGAATCTGATCGATGATTGGGACTCACAAACGGCCATCGGTTTGTCAGGCGTAGATGATGACAAAGCGCATCTATTGCTTTTAGACGCCACCGGACAGGAGCTGTGGCATCATGTCAGAAAAATCAGGCATTACTATCAAGGCAAGCCTGACGGGGGAGGCAGAATCGCCAGGCTGGTTGATATCGACCTGGACGGCCGAAAGGAAATTATCGCCATCACGACTGCCGAGCACGCACTGAAACCCCGCGGCATCATTGTATATGATAGTAGCGCCAGGGAACTATGGCGCTATCTTATTGGACCCAGGCCACACAACATCGCCATCTGGGAGAACAGGGGAAGGCGACCGGACATTATCATCGGCACCTACAGTTCTGCTGACGGCAACCATGAGATGCATAACGACACCAGTGATATGCTAACCTATGTTATCAGTGTCGACGGCCATGGTAAAACAAACTGGGTTAGACGGATGGGCAAATATTACACCGGCGTTGGGGTTCTGCTTGGCAATCTGGATAGCGATGGCCGTCAGTATCTGTACGCCCATAAATTTACATCATCTAAGCTTCGCGAAGATGATGGCGGAATCTACAAAATTTCTAAATCCGGAAAGATTCTGCAGCGCTTTGATACCCAAAATTCCATTTTAAGCGTTGCGGTTACTTCACCTGCAGCAGACCGTGCTGAATCCTTTTATGCTGCTGATAATAGATTGAATTTATACAGACTGGATGGCCGATTGAATCTGTTACAAAAAAAAGCACTTGAGGCCTCGTCGGCCGCCCAGGAGATCAGGATAGTGGGTGTTCATGACTATGATGGTGACGGCCAAAATGATCTCTTGCTGTATTCTTTTGAGCGCCTATTGAACGATAAAAACCCGCTTTCAGCAGAACGACCGAAGACAAAAGTGTTCTATTCCAATTTGAAATTGCAGATCTATTCCCAGGATTTTTCCAGGTTGATAAAAAGTATTTCTTTCTCAGAGGGCTGGGAGAAAAAGTATGGCTTTGCCGTTACCGATCTGAACCGCCCGGAGAAACCCCATTATCCGTTCATGGCGCTGAGCGACAGAATTACCGTATACAATTTTTAAGCTCTCATTATACTGGCAATGTAAACCATTTAATTTTGTTGAACGTCTAAAATGTTAAATGCTTTGGTTGCAGATGGAGACGATTTCGAATTTTTCAACAGGTATCGCTTCGCCCAAAGCGTTTTTCTTAAATCATAAGAAATCAGGACCCCATCAAGAGGATCAGATCTACTTGGGTCATTAACCAGGCGCGCTCAGCTTATTCGAAAGGAGTGAACAAGATGAAACAACTTAGAAATGGTTTACTTATTGTCATAGTGCTTGCGTTTCTCATTTCATGTGCCGGCACCTATCCGGAACGCTATAACACCCAGCGCGGTGCTGCAATAGGAGCGGGCTTAGGTGCAATTTCAGGAGGGCTCATTGGTGGAAACAACAGAAGTGCACTTCTCGGAGCCGGTGTTGGAACATTATTGGGTGCGGTCGTCGGAAACGCAGTTGACCAGCACCATCAAATCGCAAGAGAGGCGGCTCTGACGAACAGGCGCGTCGTCTATTATGATCATGAAAAAGATCACGCGATCGAGGCGATTCCAGGGCCTGAGGACAAGCACACAAAGTGCCGCAAAGTGACAAAGCGCGAGTGGGACAAAGGGTATCTCGTGAGCGAAAGAGTTGAAGAGGTGTGCGAAGGAGAAAAACTTACCAGTGAATATTAATAATAAAAGATAGACACTTAACATTACAAAAATTAAAGGGATTACCTGATTCAGGTAACCCTTTTTTTTGCACACCGTACCGCACGCCGGTTATTAGCATCTTTGGAATAGATTTCTTATTCCGAATTTCATCATCTAATTTGCAGAATTAATTCTATCGAGATCTCAAAAATTTTGCACAATTTTAGCAAACCTGATAAAATTCCAAATAAATATATGTTTGCACAACACTCTAATAAGCAGTAAGTCCTCGGAGAAAAGCATTAATAATGATCAGAAATTTTACACTTACACTAATTGTTGCACTGATTCTTTTTGGATGTGGTGAGACCACCTACAATTTTAAGATTCAGTTCGAGGATATTCATGGGTTACGGAATGATGATCAAGTTTTTTTCGATAAATCGCCAATTGGAAATGTGA
>JASFIG010000411.1:0-4486 GCA_050122795.1 Desulfobacterales bacterium | reverse complement strand
GGATATGATTCTTACGCTGGGAGGCAGAAAAAAACAAAATGCGCAGCAGGCCTGGATAAAAGCTTCCGGAAAAGTGCTGCGAACGGATCATCAGGGTATGGCCGTCAGTTTTGATGATCAGTCCCGGATTTTACCGCTTCCCAAAAAGACGGATTAAATTCGAGCTGAGTTGAATGCCCCCATAAAGCACAACCTTTACCTGAATCCGCTCCGCGTGCCAAGCGGTCAGAAGTCCAACTGACAAATCGATCTTAAATCTGGATGCCTATGGAACCCAAGTTAATCGGTGTTAGTCAGAATATTCAGCGAATAAGAGCGCTCATCGATCAGATTGCCGATACGGGCCTCAATACCATTATTTACGGTGAAACCGGCGTTGGCAAAGAATTGATTGTTCAATGCCTGTACCACAAATCCAACCGGGTCGGTAAACCGTTTGTAAAAGTAAATTGCGCTGCCCTGCCGGACACATTGCTGGAAAGTGAAATGTTCGGTTACGAACAGGGCGCCTTTACCGGTGCCGACCGACGCAAACGCGGCAAGTTTGAGCAGGCCCATGGCGGCGTGCTCTTTCTGGATGAAATCGGGGACATGTCCCTTCCCTTACAGTCCAAGCTGCTGCATGTGCTTCAGGGTGGCGATTTTACACCACTGGGTTCCGAAAAGGCGATGACAGCCGACACCTGGGTCATCGCGGCCACCAACCACGAGCTCGAGCTTGATATGCAAAACGGTGAGTTCAGGGAGGATTTGTATTACCGGCTCAGCACCATCAAAATCTACATCGAGCCGCTGCGCAACCGCTCCGAGGACATCCCGCATCTGATCGGACATTACATCGAGGAGTACACCCAGATGTTTGGGGATAAGGAACTTCAGCTCCCCGGTCAGAATACCATAACAAAATTGGCCGGCTATCATTGGCCCGGCAATGTTCGCGAATTGCAAAACGTACTCAAGAGATACATGATTCTGGGCGAAGGTGAAGAGACCATCGACGACCTGCTCAGCGCAGCGGCACCCCGGCAACCGGGCTCTGAATTCCAGCCACACGAGGCCAAGCCCTCCATCCCGGTCGACCTCTGGGGAGCAGATGGCGACAAGCCGCCCGATTTATCTTCGCTATCATTAAAGAAAGTCCGTAAAAAGGCTTTGGATCGAGTCGAAAGAGAAGTCATTTCTTACGTTCTTGAAAAAACGGGCTGGAATCGGAGCAAAGCTGCCAAAATCCTCAATATCAGTTACAAAACCCTGCTTTACAAGATCAAAGACCTTAACATCGAACAGCCGCCGGATGCGACCGACTAATCCCCTGTAAGGGATTAAGGTTCCGGGTTCAGCGTTCAAACGTTCAACGGTTCTATCGTTAATGGCCGCTGGCAACCGGCAGCCGGTCACTCGTGGCTGGCGCAGATGCCCGCGATTTGAGCAATGAGGCACAATCGGAAAAAACCGAGGACGAGAACGAGTAGGAGGACGAGGACGATAAAGCGCATCAGCCTTCGTCCTCGTCGTCGTCCTCGTGCTCATCTTCGAAATTCAAAACTACCAAAACACCTGCATTGCACAATACGTATACATTTTTCCCTGTAATCCTGTACGCTTTATCTATGGAATATCTCACGCCCGTTCGCTCTGCTCACTCAAGCCCTCAGAGACCTCAGAATTTTTTAATTAAAAGACCTGTTCTCTCCGTGATCTCTGTGTGCTCTGTGTGAGAAAATTCGCTAACCCGTGGCGCACAACCCGCAATCTGCAACCGGCAGATGGCCACTGGAGCCAGGCTTTTACCAGCAGCAAGCCTGCGGCGAGCTACTCTCGGCCTGAGCTCGAGTCGAAGCGGGAAGCCACCAGAGTGTTGAACCTTTGAACCCTGAACCTTTGAGCCCTGCCTGCCCGCCATAGTCTGCATGGCGACGGCGGGAACCTTTGAACCTTGGAACCTCTGAACCCAGAACCTTTGAATTCCTGATGGAATTCATTTACACACCTTTGTGTAACGCAATACCCATTTTAACTAATCAATGAATGCCCCTGCCGGCCGTCCAGAAATCTGGACCTTAACAGCCAGCATGCTATCCTCCTGATCTTACATTTAATATAAACGCTGTCGTTGTCTGCCTGATTTTTCCGGGGAAATTTAAGAAGCATGGAATAAAAATTGCTATATTTTAGATCAAGGATTTAACATAGTAAGAGCCACAGACCCATCCCGGTGAAATTTCGCAATAGCCAATTCAAAATGCGGGATTTCGCGGGGCAATCGCAGACGGACACAGACCCCGGCGACCATCAAGGCATTTTTCGGGCAAACCCATTGACAAACCGATCAGATGAAATTGCTGGCGGGTCGGGCCAAGGATGAGGAAACCTATTCAAACCAGGATCTGTCTGTGTGAGCGCATGACGGATAAAAATTAAAATGGAATCTCGAGCGAGAAAACCAATGAACGAGCAAAAACAGAACCTCACTTCGACCGACAACGGCGGAAGACGTTCCGGGGGGGACCGTCGGACCTACTCTTACACGATGCATTTCCCTGAAAGGCGCAGTGGCGGAGACCGGCGCAAGAAAAAAGACCGCCGCAAAACACCGCGCTACAAAATCCCGTCAGATTAGAGCCTAAATCTTGCATGAAAATGAATGAGGATATGAAAGCTGCCGACCGGTGCAATCTTAAGGTAAAAAAAATAAAATTTTGAAAACCAGATAAAGCTTGGAAATGACCTGTTTTTTTGATAGAGTTGCACTGATTTTGGCGCTTCCCGGACCCCGATATGGAGATTGGGGTAGCATCACGTCCGCACCTGCTGCGCGCTGTAGAAAGCCGATTTAATATAGAGCGTTAATTCTTGACAAAATGTAAATTTTATGAATTAATTAGTGTAGTTACTTATCACCCGTCAATAATTGATGTGACTTAAATTGAGCACAAAGACTTTATCGGCACGACGAATCCGCGGGTAGTCGAGCTGATCGAGCGGTAAACGTTCCAGACAGGCGCGGCTGCACGACTTAGGCGTATTTGGCCCGATGCCCCAAAGCGGAATCAGCTGTGCCGTTTTCGTTGTGAAAGGTCCAAAATCAAGGCTGATTACCGGCATTATGAATTCGGCCGTGGCCGAACATCTATCCGATATTAAGATGACAAAACGCAGCCGCAACCCGTATCGGATCATACAGAATATAGGTTTTACCCGTTTTTCTTTTTCAGGAGAGCAGCTTTGGCCAAACAGAATGAGATTTCTTCAACAGAGAGACTTCTCGAACTAATCCGCACCGACAACGAAGTCGATTTGGAAGACACCGGCGAGCCGACACGCAAAGCTGGCCGGCGCGGTAAGTCTTTCGCCCGCAGTTTGATTGGCTTGCGAAAGAACGTTACCATCGGGGTAGATATCGGTTATGATGATTTGAAGCTGGTGAAGCTCAAACGCTCATCGAACCAAAGCTATGAGTTGCTCGAATATGCCCGGGTGCCGTTCGATCCAAAAATTCCCAGAGAAAATCCTGATTTTTACCGGTTCTTAAGGCCCACTCTCGAAGAGTTCTGTGGATCGGACAGAAACGCCGACATGTGGTGCACCATCTCTTCAGCCCGGGTGGAAACTCGCCAATTCCGCATCCCCAAAGTCTCTGCCCGACAAGTGCCCAACGCCATCTACTGGACTTATCAAAGAGAGTCGGCTTTTGATGAGGAAGAAAAATTATTTGATTTTGAAATTCTCGGTGAGATAAAGGATGAGCAACCGGTTAAAATGGATGTACTCGCCTACACCGTACCGCGAGATGAAGTTGCCGCCCTGAGAGATATGTTTGCCAGAGCTGGATTTCCATTGACCGGCATATCGATTGTCCCGTTTGCATTTCAGACCCTGATGCGAACGCGTCGGGTGGAGACCATGGATGAGTATGTCGCCAGCCTGTATATCGGTCGAGACTGGTCGCGAATTGATATTTTTCATAAGGGCAATCTGACGCTGTCACGGGGCATCAAGGCCGGCGTACGGACGATGATGGAGTCCCTGCAAAAGGAAATCGGGGGCACCCACAAAGGGCTATCTCTGGTCAAATCTCCCGATGAGGAAGTCGGCCGGATTCGGGCCGTAAAGAAAAAGCTGAAACTCGATGTGAAATCAGCCCAGGAGTATTTTTTCGGCTATCTTCGAGAGCCGGGCGCCCGTTCTGCTCCAACGCAACAGCTGGACATCGATGAAAATAAAGTGTTTCAAATGATTCAGCCGGCGCTGGAGCGTTTGGTTCGTCAGCTTGAACGCACCATCCGGCATTATGCCTTGAACTTCGAGAATGCCCGGATCGGCAAGATATATATTTCCAGCGGAGCGACGCCCCATCAAAGCATTCTAAATTATATCGGTGAGGAGCTGGGAATGCCGACCGAAGTATTAAACCCGTTTCAAACCAGTTCCAATTTTCTGCCGCTGGTGCCGATACCGGATTCCGTATCGGAACAGAGCTCCTTTG
>JASFIG010000410.1:0-4538 GCA_050122795.1 Desulfobacterales bacterium | reverse complement strand
AAGACCTCGGCTTCACTGTCTCCAATTTTCGATTTCTGCATGACTTCATCGGCCACATAGATCGGCGCATCGAATCGCAGCGCCAGAGCGATTGCATCACTCGGGCGCGCATCCATTTCAAATTTGCCGTCTTTGGAAATAAAGTAAATTTTTGCGAAAAACGTATTATCCTTCAGGTCACAAACCTCGATTTTCGAAATGGAAATGGACAAAAGATCGCTAAAATTTTTAAATAGATCGTGGGTCATCGGACGTTCATATTTTATCTTTTGCAGGGCCGATGCAATTGAGGTTGCTTCAAGCAAACCAATCCAAATTGGAATCGCCTGATCTGTCTCTTCGGATTTCAGTATGATAATCGGCGTGTTCGAGGCTGGATCCATCGTCAAACCCGCGATGCTCACCTTATGCAGCATAATTTTCAACTCCTTTCAGCCCTTGTAATGAAGGCTCGAGGTTCACCGCTCTGCCGAACAGCGAGTGGGAATAGCCCTTATCGATATGGACGCCAACCATTTTGCCGATCAAATTCAGGTTTTTAGCTGAAGACGCATCCACAAAAAAATTAACGATCTTGTTGGTGGATGTGCGACCGGTCCATTGCAAGGATGGATCGCCGCTGTGCGGATTACCGGCCGCCTCTTTTTTACTTAACCCATCGGTCAAAACCCACTGGGTTGATCCGACCAGTTGTTGGTTTTTACCCCGGGTCAACCGATCCTGAGAGGCCAAAATAACCTGAAGCCTGTTGCTGATAATCGATGTTTCAATCTTATCAGGCAGTTTGGCCGCAGGCGCAGGCGGCCGATCAGAATATTGAAAGGCAAAAAGCCCATCAAATTTAACCGCTTCAACCAATTTCAGGGTCTGATTAAAGTCGGTCTCGCTTTCCCCGGGAAAGCCGACGATTATATCAGATGTAATGGCTATCTGTGGACAAGTATCCCGTAGTTCGGCTACTTTGTCAAGGTACTGCTCCCGGGTGTATTTTCGGTTCATCCGTTTTAAAATCCGGTTGGAGCCGGATTGAACCGGCAAATGAATATGCGAACATAGTTTGCTAATTTCTTTGAAACTTGAGATGAGATCGGTTCCCAGATCCTTCGGGTGCGAGGTGGTAAAACGAATTCGAAGAAGGCCTTCGATCTCGTTTATCCGCGTTAAAAGCTCGGCAAAAGTGCACAGGTTCTGGTTTTTGCCGTAGCTGTTGACATTTTGCCCCAACAGGGTCACTTCTTTCACCCCGTTATCCACCAGTGCTTTGATTTCACGAATGATGCTTTCGGGTTGGCGGCTCGTCTCCCGGCCGCGCACAAAGGGAACCACACAGTAGGCGCAGTAATTATCGCATCCGCGCATGATGGTCACAAATTTGGATACCTGAGACGTTCTTTGGGACCCGACAAGAGCATCCGGGATAACCGGTGACTCAAGCATGTCGACATCGACAATGCGGCAATGCCGGGTTTCGATTTGTTGAATCAAACGGGGCAGCCTATCGATCGCCTGGGTTCCAAAAACAATATCCACCGCGGGCATACGCTCCAGAATTCGCCGGCCTTCCTGCTGGGCCACACAACCGGCAACGCCGATAATCAGCCGTTTTCGATGACGCTTCATCTTTGCAATCCGTCCAATGAAGCTGAAGGCTTTTTGTTCGGCTTTGGCTCGAACGGTGCAGGTGTTGACAATAATTAAATCCGCACCGTCCGGCGTTGCGGTCTGCTCATAACCGATGGCTGCCAGCTGCATGGCAATTTGCTCTGTATCGTATACGTTCATCTGGCAACCAATGGTATGAAGATAAAGACGCTTTGAATTCATCTGCAAACGTTACGTCCCTTTATGTGAGTTGATTGGCCCGGTTTCCGGACAACGCTCTTTGCGGCCGAATGCGGATCTGTTTCGACAAATCCTGCAAAATATCTTCAAACTGCTGCTCGCAACCCGGGGCGATATAAAATAAGACGATCCCCTTTTGGGGGTCAATGGTTCGAAGGGCGGCGATGCCGTCATAAGCTTCAAAGATAAATTTTATGAAAGCGATTTCTCTGCGGTCCACCCGGTAATACTGTTGTTTTGTTTGCAATGGTTGCCTAACGGTTCGTGTCGTGCAGGCGTTTACTGCAGATAATAAAAATTTTATGGTTTGTTTTCAGCTGGGTCGTGTCAACAATACGCAAGTCAGCCGTCCGGCACGATTTGACATTCAGTTTCCATAATAACCACATATACCCTATTTGCAATAAAAACCCCGGCAAGCGCCAGGCTAAAATATGGGTTGTTCAACCGGCGCATATGGGTTATAGGGCCGTCCATGCACAAAAAATGGGACATATGTCAACCCGATGCCGATCAGGTAAAAAATTTGAGCGCCCGTTTGAATTGCCACCCGGTCACCGCTGCTGTTCTGATTAACCGCAAGCTGATATCGGCTGAAGAAGCGTCACACTTTCTGACCACCTCGCTCAACCAGATGCGGCCGCCCTTTGGCCTCAAAGACATGGAGGCGGCCGTCGATCGGATTTGCCGTGCCATCCAGGAAGAAGAAAAAATTCTAATTTTCGGAGATTACGACATAGACGGAATAAGCGCCACCGCCGTGCTGTTTGAATTTCTGAAGGCCACCGGCGCTGATGTAACCACCTATATCCCCCATCGCATTCATGAAGGTTACAGCCTGCAACCCCGCCATATTGAAGACACCGCCCTTTTCAACCGAATTCGGTTAATTATCACCGCTGATTGCGGCTCCGGCAGCACCGGCGCCCTTGCCGCTGCTGCCGCAACGGGTATTGATGTTGTGGTAACCGATCATCACGAAATTTCAAAAAACATTCCGCCGGCGGTTGCCGTGCTGAATCCCAAACGGTTGGATTGCACCGCCGGTATGGAGATGCTGGCCGGCGTGGGCGTTGCTTTTGCCCTGGTTATCGCCTTGAGGAAACAGCTGCGCGCTCAGAACTTTTGGAAAGATCGGCCGCAACCCAACCTGAAGCGCTTCTGCGATCTGGTCGCCCTGGGGACCATCGGCGATATGGTCCCGCTGATTGAGGAAAATCGCATATTCGTAAAAACCGGATTGGAACTGATCAATGTGGCGAAACGACCGGGCATAAACGCACTGCGGGCGGTCGCCGGAATTTCACGACAACCTGTAAATGCTGAAGACGTTGCCTACAGACTTGTTCCGCGCCTGAACGCAGCCGGCAGGATGGACCATGCATCTCAGGCCCTGACACTGCTGACAACGCAAGACACCGTCGAGGCCAACCAGCTGGCGCAAACGCTCAATGAATTGAACCTCAGGCGGCGGGAACTGGAGCAATCCATTCTGGATGCCATTGTAGCTGATTTAAAGCATCAACCCGATTTATTGGCGGCAAACACCCTGGTCAGCTGGAGTTCCGGCTGGCACCTGGGCGTTCTGGGAATCGTGGCGTCCCGTATGGTGGATATCTATTACTGCCCGGTGGTGCTGATTGCCGTCCAGCATGAAGTCGGCAAGGGATCCGCCCGCAGCATTCCCGGCCTGGATTTATATGCGGCATTGCGGGAATGCCGGCATCTGCTGGAAGATTTCGGCGGCCACTCTATGGCAGCCGGTTTGACCATCCGAACGGAAAATTTATTCGAATTTCAACGGGCTTTCGAAAAAGCCGTCCGCCAAATGGATCATCCCGATGACCCCATACCGAAAATGACGATTGACACCGAGATCTGCTTTGATGACATCTCGGCAAAACTGGTGGATGAAATTGAAAACATCAGCCCCTTTGGCATCCAGAACCCCGAGCCCTTGTTCATGGCACGCAATGTAAACGTACTGTCATCTGAGGTCGTCGGACAAAACCATCGCAAAATGGCGCTCACCCAGAGTAACAGTCGATCGGCCAAACCCATCAATGCTATCTGCTTCAATGCGGCCGGGAACCTTCTGAGTGCTTCGTCATTTGCGCGCCTGGCTTTCCGGCTGCGCTGGAATCGCTGGAATGACAAGCAGAGCATACAGCTTATCGTTGAAGACGCCCGGTCACAGTAGCAGAAGACAGAGGACAGATAACAGGGGACAGAAAACAGACTCGGGTTCTTGCGGATTGCGGATTTTTCAGGTCGGAGCTCATAAAAAGCCAGAAGCAAGAAGCCAGGGTAGAGCCCTGTACGTGGAACGCAGAACCTTTGAACCCTTGAACCCTGAACCTTTTAACCTGTATTTTATCCGGAAAACACATGCGAGTCTTCCAGGCGCACTTCCAGGCGCGCCAGGTCCACTTCGGACAATTGCAGCTGACTGGCTTCCGGAGTGGCATGCAGAACTAAGGAAGGATCGTCTTTCAGTCCGATTCCCATTTTATGGCATGTCTGATTGGATAGACGAACCAGTATCAGCACCAGATTATTGGCATCGACTGCGGGCAGGTGGTGATCCCGAGCGACCAGACTGTATTCTTCCGGTAAATTCCACCGCTGCATCAGGGAATATCCTTGATCGGTATGCAGGTTTTCCATTACCTCATTGATGACCGTAGCGGACGGTG
>JASFIG010000409.1:0-4555 GCA_050122795.1 Desulfobacterales bacterium | reverse complement strand
TTTTGTAGCATGAAAACTCAATACAGATAAATCACCGAAGTTTAGAATTGAACTGCCATTTAAATTCACCGAAAAAGCGTGAGCGGCATCATAAATAACCTTCAAACCATATATATCAGCAATTTTTTGAATATCCTCTACTTTACAAGGATTTCCATATACATGTACTGGCAAAATTGCAGTTGTTTGTGGATTAATTGCAGCCTCTATTTTATCAGGATTTAAAGTCAAGGTGTCCGCTTCAATATCGCAAAAAACCGGCTTTATCCCATTCCAGTGCAAAGCATGAGCTGTTGCGACAAAGCTAAATGGAGTTGTAATAACTTCACCCGTTATTCGAAGCGCCTGAAGCGCAGTTATCAGGGCGAGAGTGCCATTTGTAAATAGCGAAATATAATTTACCCCCAAATATGTGCATAATGCCTGTTCCAAATCCTCATGAAAGGGTCCTTTATTTGTAAGCCTGCCCCGCATCCATATTTCCTCCAGATAAGGGATAAATTCTTCCAGTGGCGGTAAAAAAGGACGGGTTACGTTTATTCTATCGTCACCCAAGTCCATGTTTGACAAAAAATTTTTTAATATAGTTCCCGTTTTCATTTCCGATACAAATGCGAATGCCCAACTGATTGTCATGTCATCCAGTTCTAAATCTCAAATCAAACTGGACTAAATGATGCCTAAATGAATGTATCGCTGTCCAGGTAGATTGATGGATTAACTTGCTCGAAATTCAAAGGTTAATGGTTCCAAAATCTGTATAAAAATTACCCACTTATTGCAGCAATATATATGCCATTACCATAAAATTAAAATTTCAAAACAATTTCAATAAGATATACTTTAAATAACTTGATAGTAGGAAAAAAAAGTCAAAAAGCTGACATCCACGCCTGAAAAATTTTCCTAGCTTGATTCGAAACGGTGGCAGTATGCGGTATATTTAAACATAACCTTATGGGATTATTATTAAATAAAAGTTCTAAAGAAAGCCGATGATCTTACCGATATGGGCTTTGGATAAGAATTTTTGTCGGATAGGTATAACAATGGATTCTATAGGCGTCATCGCAGACATATTCTCAGCCACGATCCAGCAGTCGGCTCAGCTGGAAACTTTAGCCAATGGCGCGCTTAGACTGGGGATCGATCGGTATATGCGGCAGGACTATGACGGCGCCATAAAAGAATTCCGGCGCTCCATCGGCCTGGCGCCGAACTCAGCGTATTCAGCCGATGCCTCCAAATACATGGCAAATGCCTACCTGGCTCAGGGAGATACCAAGGGTGCAATTAAATCCTATGAAGACGCGCTCAAGCGCAGTCCCTATCGCGATGATATCGCCATCAATTTGGGCAATGTCCATTTCTCCGAGGAAGATTATGACGAGGCCATTAAAGCTTATGAAAAAGCGGTCAGCATTTGGCCGAGCTCAGGCAATCATTATTCCCTGGGACAAGCCTATATGAATGCCGGTCGATATTCGGAGGCTGACCGGGATTTTACTGAGGTTTTGCGCAAGGACCCCGGCAAGCCCGACGGGTACTATGGAATGGGCCTGAATTTCAGCAAACAGGGCCGCTATGAAGACGCCATCCTTCAGTTTAAGGAAGCCATTCGAATCGATCCCAAATTTTATGACGGTTTTGCCGAGCTCGGTTACGCCTATGCGGATCTGGGCGAGATGGATGAAGCCCAGCGGATATTGGACAACCTCGAGCATACCGCACCGGATCTGGCGGATACACTCAGCCGCTATATGTACCAGGTGGATCCGCCGAAATTTATGTTTGCCTACGCTAATTCGGGTTTTAATTACCACATGCCCTTGAAAACACAACTTTCCTTCTTGAACGGCTATTTAGCGACGCCAAATGCGGAAAAAGCATTTAAAATGGTTTTCCAGTTCGATAAGGAAATGGATCGGAAATCCGTCGAAAATGTGCTCAACTGGCATATCGGCAGATCCACCCAGAGTGGGCCGGGTCAGGCCTATAATTTCGGCCTTCCGATTCCGGATACCGAAGTGACTCTGTCCCCTATTCCCAAAAGCGTCTATTATGATGAGAAGAATCTAACTGCTACGATTTATTTTGGCATTCGACAAAATGCGGCCGGAGACGGCACCATCGATCCAGCCCATATCGAATTTAAATTCACCGGCGAAGATACCTACGGAAATAAAATGGATCCCAAATACGACCAATTTATGGGATTTTCAGGAATTGCTTGACCAACGTTCCTATTTTTAGCACATCCTCCCCTTTGTATCACCCAAGCCTATTTTCTTACTCGACGGTTAATGGCACATATTGTGTTATAAAAAGCGTTTGAGGCGCTGGATTCGATACGGATTGGAAAATATTTCCCAGTCCACCCTTTACATCTGCAATCTCGAATGAGTCGATCCAAATTAAAAAATAAACCAAAGGCTTAAGGTTTTACGAAATCATGCCGATATAAGATATGGTCCAAGCGGCAACTTTGACTATTTTTAAAGAGATGTAGCTACAAATAATTGAACCCCTCAAACGGGTAATGCTTGACGCTCATGGCAGCACCAACCAAAAAGAATTGCACCTGTAAAAAAAGCCAGCTGCAGCTTTCGTTGATCGAAAATGAAGAAAAATTTCGCCTTCTGATGGAGCTGGCCACCGATGGGGTCCTGGTGGTGCAGGACGGCAAGATCAAAGAGGTGAATTATTATCTGGCCAAAATGTGCGGCTACACGATCGATGAGGTGCTGGATACCGATCTGGCCAGCTTCTTTCATCCCGATGATATTGAAACCATCGAAAAAATATATGAAAAGCCCTTGAAGGATGACAGCGCCCTGGCGGCGCACGAATTGACCCTGATGTGCAAAAACGGCCAGAGAGTCAATACCGAAGTCATCGCCGGCCGCTTTATGTTCCAAAACAAACCGTCCAACCTGCTGGTGGTGCGGGATATCTCCGAGCGCAACCGGACCGAGCGTGAGCTTGTTAAAGCGCGGCAGCTGGAGTCCATCGCAGCGCTATCCGGCGGCATCGCGCATGATTACAACAATCTGTTGACGGCCATCATCGGCAATATTACCCTGGCCCAGACTTATCTGGATCCGGACGACAAAGTCTTTTTACTGTTAAACCAGGCCCTGGCGGCCTCTCAAACCGCCAAGTATCTGACTCAAAAACTGATCACCTTTTCTAAAGGTGGCACACCGGATAAAAAGATCACCGATGTGGCCAAGCTGGTTAAAAACACCACCGAATTCACGCTCAGCGGCTCCAACCTGAAATGTGATTTTCAATTTGCAGACAAACTGTTGCCGGTGGAGGTGGACAGTCGTCAGGTCGGACAGGCCATTCACAATGTGATTATGAACGCCCGGGAGGCCATGCCGCAGGGTGGCCTGCTTACGGTCAGCGCCGAAAATGTCAAAAACAAAGGCGACGTGCCCGGTCTGCGTAACGGAAAATACGTCAAAATATCCATTATCGACCAGGGTAAAGGCATTCCCAAGAAAAACCTGGTTCGGATTTTCAATCCTTATTTTTCGACCAAGCAATTGGGCGATAAAAAAGGTACCGGCCTGGGATTGTCGATCTGTCACTCCATCATCAAAAAACACGGCGGTAACGTTACCGTGACGTCCACCTACAATAAAGGCGCCACTTTTCACCTCTATTTGCCCTGTGCCAACGGTAAAGCCCCCGAGAAACAGGAAAACGCAGCAAATGAGCAGGAAATACCGATTTTTGGCGAAGGCCGCATTTTGGTCATGGATGATGAAGTCATGATTCGCAAGCTGGCCGGCGAACTGCTAACCTACCTGGGCTACACGGTCGATTTCGCGCCGAACGGTTCCGAAGCGGTCAAGCGCTATAAAAAAGCCCTGAATTCCAAGACGCCATTTGATGCGGTCATTTTGGACTTGACCGTCAAAGGCGGCATGGGCGGCAAAAAAGCCATTCAGCAACTGGCGAAAATTGACCCTCAGGTGGTCGGCATCGTCTCCAGCGGCTATAGCAATGATCCCGTCATTGCCGATTATGAGCGCCATGGATTCAAAGGCGTCGTCACCAAGCCCTATACCATGGGTGAACTGGGTGAGAAATTGAACCAAGTCTTAATCAACAGCCAAAACTAATTGAGCGTTTCAAATCCCGTAGGCGTTATTTGGCAACTCCTATCCCTTCCCTCTTATTTATTTCAGTTTGCTCGCTATTGGAATAATGGAAGTCTGGAATGATGGAATATTGGGTCTATTCGCATGCCATCCCATTGAAATTTAATGCAAAGCGTGGGATAAACAAGCATTGGGTTGCAAAAACATCAAGCAGAGGCTTATCAAGCTGAGGGCTCGGCACGACATTGTGATTTTATTCTTTAACCATTATTCCAAGATTCCAACATTCCATCATCCCATATAGCTTGACAAAGATGCTGCTGATATAATCAATATAAACTTATTAGACTGTTGAATCTTAAAGATCGTGAACCGTAATCATGCCGAAATTTCGCTTAAATAGGCACCGGCTGTTCATCATACTCTTTCTGCTGATAGGTGTT
>JASFIG010000408.1:0-4566 GCA_050122795.1 Desulfobacterales bacterium | reverse complement strand
TTTAAACGGCGCTTTTCGGGCAGCCGAATGGCGATAGCCTTTTACACTCTCAAAAATCCTGCGACTGGAATGCTGATGGATTGAAAACAGATTGTTGTAGGCCATATGATTGCTCGTTTACCCGTACGGGTTCATTTGTGATCCTTCCTATTTTTAGCAATATCCGTTCCAAATACCGCAACTTAACAATAAACCAATAATTTAAGATAGTTAAAATAAAAAACAGTCATATTTGAAGACGGCTTTTCCAGAAAATTTTGCCTGTTGGCGGGCCGATGATTAGGCGGAGACGCATTAAGGACGGATTCAGATGCGTGTGCGCTGACGGTATTATTGCACGAGCAGGTCTGAGATAACCACCATAAATTGCATCGGATCCACATAAGCGCCATTGATTTTGACACCCCAATGCAGGTGGGGACCACTGACACGACCGGTGGCACCGCTGAGCCCAACCTGTTCACCTCTGGCAATGTGCTGGCCGGCGCGCACTTGAATTTTGCTTAAATGCGCATAATTGGTGAAGATGCCCTTGCCGTGATCCACGATGACAATATTACCGGAATAAAACAGGTTTTTGGCCAGTCTGACGATTCCGGAATTGGATGCATAGACGGGTGTGCCCGTTTTGGCGCGCAGATCCGTGCCCCGGTGGTAGCTTTGCAGCTGACCATTGAACAGTCGCTGGGTACCAAAGACGCTGGTAATATCGCCGGCGAGCGGTTTCTTAAAGCTGCCGTACCACAGCCGGGTGCTATGGCTACTGGTATAAATGCGGCGAATCTCTTTTTTTTCGGCCATGATGCGTTGCAGGTTTTTGGGGCTTGGTTTTACGTGGCGCGGCGCTACTTTCAGGGATTCTTTTTTGTAATTTCCGGCAACGATGTTAAGGGCAACTCTGGCCTTATGGCGACCGCGGGAGTCCGTCCATTCCAGTTCAATGCTTGCTTTTTGCGGGTCGGTGCTTACCGGAATTCCAACCAGACCGCAATAGACCCCTTCGGGCTTAACCGGATGCTGAAAAAGGGCAATCGTTTGTTGTCCGAATCGAGCCTTCAGATCGGTTGCGCTTGGATCCAGATCGCGCAGGTTAATTTCAAGGGCCGTCACCTGTCCATTGGCGACGTTGACCGAAGACAGGCTGACAGCTGCTGAAGGATGTGATGATGCCATAACAGTGGTGCAGGCCATTATCAGGCATCGAAAGATCATAAATGACGGGAACAAGCCGGATTTCATAATCACATCATAGCAGCTAAGCCGAATTGAGAATAGAAAAAATTTAGAGAAGGGACTCTGAATACTCTGAGGACGGACAATCAAATCACTGCAATGGCTCAGTCATATTTGAAACGTTGTGCAACAAAATTAAATTGAACGCATCTCAAAGATGCGGATCAGTGTTCATGGCAAGGCGCGGGTCGGCGAAAAAGCGGAGCATACACGATAGTATGTGAGCATTTTGAGCCGACCCGCAACGCAGCCATGGGCACTTAGACGCATTTTTGTGATGCGTTCTTAGCCTTTGATGATTCTCGGCAACATCATCTGATGCTGCGGGCAAATCGATTTCGGGTTTTGATACGCTGCCCCGGCAAAAGCCATCAGGTATTGCCGAATTTCGGTCATCTTGGCGACCTCATCCACCAAACCATGCTGGGCGCAATAGATCGGTCTGGAATAATCGTAATATTCCTTGACCAGTTTGTTCATTTCTTCAATGATCGGCTCCAGCGGTCGTCCGGCTTCTTTTTCTTTGACCAGCCGACGGGAAAAACTGGCTGCCGCCGCTGTTTCGCCATGCATCACATAGATTTCGGTCGTGGGTGTGCCCAGGGTAAATGCATTGTGGCGGTTGGCCGTGGGACCGCCCATAATATAATGCGCGGCCGCAGTGCCTTTGCGCAGCAGAACCAGCATCATGGGGACACCGGTTTGCTGAATGGAATAAATCAGGGCCTGGCCCAGTCCTAACAGTTCGGCTTTTTCGGCGATGTCGCCTACATCGATGCCGCTGGTATCCTGAAACCAGATGATCGGCACCCGATCCCGGCCACAGTGGGTAACAAACTCATTCATTTTGATGAGTCCCTGGCGGTATAGTTTTCCGCCAATACCCGGATAGTCGGCGTATTCCGGGTAATCCTCGCCGAAAAACCCCTGGCGGTTGCCAATGACACCCATAAGGTACCCGTCCACTTTTACCAGGCCGGTATAGACCTCGGGGCCATAATCCGGCCGATATTCCATATGCTCGCTGCCGTCCACCAGGCGTGCCAGAACCTCGTCAAAATTATACATGGCCTTCTGGTTGAAGGGCACCAGGTGATAGAGATCTTCCTGCGGAAACCGCGGCTCTTTGGGTTCTGCCACGCGGAAAAATTTGGGGTTATAGGCCGGCATGCCCTTCATATAGTCCTTGAGCCCGTCTAAAACCGCTTCTTCGGTTTCAAAAACATACCGGAAAAACCCGGTTTCATCGTAATGAATTTTAGTCGATCCGGGCGGTTCAACCTTGAATTGCTTGGCCGCCGCAATCAGCTGTTCGGCGCCTTCCAGGTCAAAGTAGCCCTTGGGTGACATGCCGCTTAAAATGCCGCCGCCGCCGACTGCGATATTGCAGTCTTTATGAGCAAACAGGATGGTGGGGCTGATCCCCTGGTATCCTCCGCCGGCCGGGTTGGTGCCATAGATGGCGGCCAGAACCGGTACGGCGGCCTGATTGAGCTCGGCATGCCGGAAAAAGGTCGTGCCCGAGCCACGGCGATCCGCGTAAAATTTTTCCTGCTCGGTCAATTTGACGCCACTGCAGTTGACCAGCCATATCAGTGGTATGTTCAAGCGTTTGGCCAGATCCGTGCAGCGGAACACATTTTCAGCCTGCCCGGGTATCCAGGCCCCGGCATAGACCTTGTTGTCAAAACCGATAACGACCGCCCATTTGCCTGAGATTTTGGCCAGACCATCGATGACGTTGGTGGTGCCTTCTGAGTTGTCTTCGGGGTTATACAGGGTGTGCAGCGGGGTCCAGGTGCCGGGGTCCACCAGGTATTCCAGGCGCTGCCAGACGGTCAACTGGCCGCGGGCATTGATTTTTTCGGTCGGCATTCCGGTATTCTTGACCTTTTCTATGGCTTCGGCCACCTGGGCTTCGACTTCCTGTATTTGCTTAACACTGGCCTCGGTGCTTTTGATCTGACCGGGTTTTAGTTCCTGTCCAAATTCTTTCATTTTTTCAAAATAGGGTCTCATATTCCTCCTCCATCTCAGTCTTATTTCCAAATTTTTGTCACCTGTTCCATATACGAAGGCGGTATACACGTCAAGGCCAGAAGTGCCCTATTTGAACTTGACAAGCGTCTCGCCTTCAAGTATCAAACGGTTCGAGTGAATTCGCTGCTCAATCAAGACAACCCTTTGCGGCAATAGCCTGCCGTTGCTAAGCGATGGCGCGGCAGGCGGCTCTGCATGCGGCGATTTTTTTAAAGTCAAAATCTTTGAAGGGAGGACGGAATGGCAACTGAAATTTTAGCGCCGATGCCCGGGACGATTATCAATATTCTTGTGAAAGAGGGTGATGAAGTATTGGAATATCAAGAGGTAATTATCCTCGAAGCCATGAAAATGGAGAATGCCATCCCGTGTCCCGAAGCCGGTAAGATTAAAGAAATCAAAGTTAAAGTAGATGACAAGGTGGCGACCAATCAAGTGTTGATGGTCCTCGAATAAGACATCTTTCAGCAACTGCACCCGTAAGATCTGATCAAAGGCCCAACTGACGATGCCGTTCGGGCCTTTTGTTTTTGCGCGAATTTCACAAGACCACGAAATCACGAAAATAAAAAGCCTGATATTTTCGCTATCATCGTTTGTGTTTTTTTATTTTTCGTGCCTTTGTGATAAAATATGCTGTTTCAGTCGATTTAACCTACCAGAGAGGTTGTATTGCTGGGTCCCATATTTGTTAATTTGCTGGCCAACCGCAGAAAGCCCCCGTTGCAAAAACTGAGCGCGATCGAAGATCCTGAGCAGTTCCTGTGGCGGATTCTGCCGCATGCGGCACGCACATTTTCCTTTGTGATCGTCTTCCTGCCGCCACGCATGCGGCGCGCCCTGGCAATTGCCTATCTATACTGTCGTATGCTCGACACCTATGAAGATCTTTTACCCGCAACGGCGCAAAAGGAATCAGCCTTAAAACGCTTTATCAGTCGCTTTGATAACCCCGGTAACCTAAAACCAGCCCCGGACCTTGACCCGGCCCTTGCTGCGGATCCACAGGAAAGGTCGCATGTGCTGCTGGTGAACCGCTCAGCCTTTGTCGACTATCATTTTGGTCTGCTGGCATCTTCACAGCAGGCGGCCATTTGCCGGCTTGTGCGTCGCATGGGTGAAGGCATGATCTGGGCCAGTCGTGTTTTTGGAAAACAGGACGGCATCCTGCAAACACCGGGGCAGCTTTCGCGCTATTGCTGGCATGTGCTCGGCACACCGATCCTTTTTGCAGACGAAATGCAACGGCTGGATCAAGGGCTTTCACCGCAAATTGCTGAAGCCCGCTTGCGC
>JASFIG010000407.1:0-4577 GCA_050122795.1 Desulfobacterales bacterium | reverse complement strand
ACCAACGGCATCCCGATCTGATACAGGCTCAGATCTTTCGAAGTATCGGCAATCAACTTTCTGATGCGCTGAATGACTTCATCAGGCGAGGCCTCGTTATCCAACACCAGCGTGAGCGCAGTGGTTTTGCCGTCGTTTGAAAAGAGGTTTCTTTGGAATAGGTCCGCCCCGGAAACAACGGCGTAAAATTTTTCCAGGCTCCAGGTGCCGGCCACGTCCATCGATTTTTTTATGTCCGGCAGGCTGATAACCCGCCTGACGCCCTCGATTTTAGCGGCATTTTCAGCCAACTGATCGATTTTGCGAAAGGTCACCGAATCAAAAACGTTTTCAGCTTTGACGACCACCCGGATAATTTCATCCGAGCCGAACAGTTTTTTGAAATCCTGGTATCGGACGGTTTCAGGAAGGTCTTCAATTTGAAGATCATAGATAGAGGTTTTAAAGGAAAGATGCTGGATCTGCCAAGCAAAAAAAATCGTAATCGCCAGGATCACCGAAATAACAACCAGAGGTCTGCGGAGCATCAACGCTAACATCTCTTTAAAAGAGAAGCGCATACCAGCACCCTTTCGCATCATCCAGCAGTTGTTGGCTTGCGATCAAAATGAGATGAATTCGGCCCGGGAAATGTGAATGAATTGCGTGCCTGGGGAGTTTATTATCTTCAGTTAAAGTTTGTTCTACCGGGATTTCGGATCGAACAGCAAAACTCCCCGCCCCTCTTCATCTACGTTCATAGCCGCATCATTTATGTTCATATGCTGAATCCCGCATGATGTCAAATCGAAAAATCTGTTGAATTTTAATAAGGGACGTTCTTTACTTATTAACTTGCTGTCATCATTCTAATATGGTATCCGGTATGCATGCCACGCAAAGCACGCATAGACGCACCCGGCGCACTCCATCATATCATTTGCAGAGGAATTGCTAAAAGCAAGATCTTCCTTGACACAAAAGATCGACACTCCTTTTTGAAACGCCTGGGAAAAATTTTAATAGACACCAGCACGCCCTGCTATGCATGGGCACTCATGCCCAATCATGTTCACTTATTGCTCAGGACCGGTATCGTGCCAATTGCCACTATAATGAGAAGACTTCTAACCGGTTATGCCATATATCATAATCGCAGACACGATCGTCAGGGACATCTTTTTCAAAATCGCTATAAATCAATTCTTTGCCAGGAAAATAAATACCTACTGGAGCTGGTTCGTTACATTCATCTGAATCCCTTGCGCGGCAAACTTGTTAGAGACATTGAACACTTGGACAAATATCCTTATTGCGGACACAGCGCAATTTTAGGAAATACAAGCAATTCATGGCAAGAAATTGATAAAATTCTGGCGCTCTTTCATGATAAGCGTTACCTGGCGCTTCGCTCTTACAGAAATTTTGTCAAAAAGGGTGTAGCGCAGGGCAAAAGACCGGACCTGGTTGGTGGGGGGCTTATTCGCAGCGTCGGCGGCTGGTCGGCTTTTATATCAATGCGCCGAGCTAAAAATTACCAGAAAGGAGACGAGCGAATTTTAGGTGATGGTGATTTTGTCGAACAAACGCTGAAGGCAGCAAATGAGGCCATGGAAAGAAAATCTGCGCTCAGAGCTCAGGGATTTGATCTGGATAAAATTGCGAAACGGGTGGCAGAGCTACTAGAAATCGATACAGCAGATGTGTGGGCTTCAGGACGGTATCATCATATTGTCAGGGCGCGCAGCTTGCTTTGCTATTGGGCAGTCCGCGAGCTGGGTACGAGTATGGCTCTGCTCTCGAAAATGCTGAACATTTCGATTCCGGCCGTCAGCAAGTCCGTTACTCGCGGTGAAAAGATTGCCAGAGACATGAATTATAAGCTGTCACGATAGTTAATAAGTAAAGAACGTCCCCTATAAAAAATCAGATGGGGTTAATTGGGGGTAAATCCAGCTGAGGTAAAATCTACGAGACGTCCGTCTGATTTTTCTACGACAATAAAGCATTCGACGTTTTTTAGACGGTTCACGAGCTGAATGCCTTTTTCTGCTCCCATGACCATGATGGCCGTTGCCAGGCCGTCTGCCAGCGTGCAATTATCCGCGATGACGGAAACACTAACCACCCCATTGGAAACCGGATAACCGCTGCGCGGATCGATCACATGCGAATAGCGAACGCCATCAATTTCAAAAAAATTGCGATAATCGCCGCTGGTCGCAAAGGCCTGATTGTAAACCGACACCACCTTATAGACCTCATCAAAGGCCGCATCTTTTTGTGGCCGATTGATGCCCACCCGCCAGCGTTGGCCGTCCGGACGAAACCCTGCGGCATAGACCTCACCGCCGATTTCAACCAGATAGTTTTTATAGCCGCCGGCGGCTACCAGCTTTGAAATCTGATCCACGGCATAGCCCTTGGCAATGGCGTTTAAATCCAGTGTTATGGCGGCCCTGTTCTTCACCAGAAACTTCGGCTCCTGAATTTGAATATGCTGAAAGCCAATTTTGGGCAGCAGGGCTTTGACGGCACCAGCTGAAGGCATACGCGGTTTGCGCCGGGTGGGCCCGAAGTTCCACAAATCAACCAGCGGATTGACAGTACCATCCCAGGCACCTTCAGAAAACCGGTGGATATCGCGCGCAACCCGCATCACCTGTATAAAATCGCCGGAGACTTCAAATTTTTCACCGGCCCGTCGCAGGGCATTAAAGCGGCTGATTTCGCTGTCTTTGATGTAAGTCGAAAAAACCTGATTGAGCTCCAGCAGGCGCTGCTCGATTTTCTCCTCGAGGCCACTGAGGTCTTCAACATCAGCGCCAACCACCTTGATGTGATAGGTCGTCCCCATCGTCCGACCCGCAATCAGGTGTTCCTTCTGCGCCGCAGCGCCCGTCGTAATCAATAAAATGATCAATGTGATGATTATTTGAGGATATGTCTTCATTTAATTCTTTTGACAGGATTTACCCGCCTTCGCTAACCGCCGTCGCTAATGCTATGGCGGTCAAGAAACTTCGGCGCGCCAGGCAGGATTATCAGAATTTTTTATTTTCCTATAACCAACATTTGAACAAAAACCGAGAAGTTTTTTCGATGGCCCCATCTTCGCAGCTGGATTTCAGGTCTAATTTTATAAAATTAAGGTGTTCAACAAGCCGCACAAGCTCAATCCCCAAGAAGTAACCTGATGTTCAGTGAAACCGGGATTTAAAGTCGTAGATTATGTTCGACGGCAAGGCTTGAGGCGCTTCAAAAGCGGAGCGTACACGGTAGTACGCGAGCATTTTGGAGCGGCTCGTAACGCAGCCATCGGACATTAGATGCGGCTTTAAAGCCCGGTTTTAACAGATTCTGGGGAGCTGTTCACCTGCCAGCATATCCACGATGCGTTTGCCGCCAATGCGGGTTTTCATAAAAACCTTGCCGGGATAATCCGCAACGACCTCGCCGATCACCGCGGCATCTTTACCGTGTGGATCTGATTGAATTATCCTTAACACCGCATCGGCACATTCCGCCGCGACAAAGGCCAGCAGTTTACCCTCATTGGCCAGATAAAGGGGATCAAACCCGAGCAATTCGCAGGCACCGGCCACCTCTGTTTTTAACGGAATTTTATCCTCGATGATCTCAATACCGATTTCAGACATTTCAGCGATTTCATTCAAAGCCGTACCGACACCACCGCGGGTCGGATCCCGCAACACATGAATACCGGCTGGGTCCGCAGCAGCAAACATTTTCTTGATCAAATGATTTAAGGCCGCCGAATCACTCTGAAGCGATGTTTCAAAGGAAAGGCCTTCACGTTGGGTTAAAATGGCAATCCCGTGATCGGCAATGGTTCCACTTAAGATAATTTTATCTCCGGCTCGGGCGTTGTCGCTGGCCACATGGATGCCCCGGGGAATCAGGCCGATTCCGGAGGTGTTGATGAATATGCGGTCGGCGGTGCCTCTGGGAACAACTTTGGTATCCCCGGTGATGACCGTAACGCCTGCCGCTTTGGCCGCCCGGCCCATGGTGTTCATAATGGCGTTCAGGTCATCCAGGGGTAACCCTTCTTCGATGATCAAACCGACACTCAAATAAAGCGGTGTGGCGCCGCACATGGCAATGTCATTAACGGTGCCGTTGATCGCCAGATCACCGATGTTGCCGCCCGGAAAAAAGATGGGATCAACGGTGTAGGAATCGGTTGACAACGCAAATCGAATGCCTTCCAGTTCAAAGATGGCGCCATCGTTGAGCGCCGCCAGAATGGCATTGTCAAAAACCGGCAGCATCATGTCCTTGGTGAGGCTATGGGAAATCTTGCCGCCGCTGCCGTGATCGAGTAAAATTTTGTCGTTTTTCATAAAAATTGTCCGTCGTTGGTGGTCCGTCGTCGGTGGTATAGCACATAAGAAAGAACCGAGGACGAGGACGATAAGGCACATCGGATTTCGTCCTCGTCGTCCTCGTGCTCGTACTCGAAAACTCAAAACGTCATAGACTCGCAATGCGCAACAATCTCCTCTGACCTCTGTCAATCACTGTGATACTTATAGTAGGCCGCACAGGTGCCTTCAGTGGAAACCATGCAGGGT
>JASFIG010000406.1:0-4582 GCA_050122795.1 Desulfobacterales bacterium | reverse complement strand
TGCCTGTACCTCCATTTATCATTGACTAAATCCCATTGATTTGTTTATAAATTTTGGTTAACAATTTCTGAAGAACCTATCTTACCAGACCTGAAGCGGTTCTGAATCTTCTGAGCGAATCCGGCAGCTCATCCAACACATTATTTTTCTGAGTGATCCACCTGCAGAGTCCTTTCGTTTAAACCTTAAAACGGGGGTGCCATATGCCAGATGAAGGTTTTACACGTAAACTCGCTGCTATCTTCAGTGCTGACGCTGTGGGTTACAGCCGCCTCATGGGAGATGATGAAGAGGCGACCATCCGGACTCTGACCGAATACCGCGAAACAATTATTGCACAAGTGAAGCAGCACAAAGGTCGTGTTGTGGATTCTCCCGGCGATAATGTCTTGGCAGAGTTTGCCAGTGTGGTCGATGCTGTAAGATGTGCGGTTGAGACACAAAAACAAATCGCCGAGCGCAACTCTGGTCTGCCTGAAAATCGCCAAATGCTATTCCGAATTGGTGTTAATCTGGGGGATATAGTTGATGAAGGAGAGCGTATCTACGGTGACGGAGTCAACATCACAGCTCGATTAGAAAGCTTGGCCGATGGTGGTGGTATATGCATATCTGGAACCGCATTTGACCAAGTAAAAGGCAAGCTGGATGTCGGTTATAAATATCTTGGAGAGCAAAGTGTCAAAAACATTAAAGAGCCGGTTAGAGTATACCAAATGCTTTTGGAGCCCGATGCTGCAGGAAAGGTAATTAGTGAAAAAAAGTCAACGCCGGTCCAAAGGAAATGGGCAGTTGTGGCTGTGTCAGCAATAATCATTTTGCTTGCTGGAGCCTATTCCATATGGAATTTTTATTTCCGGCCATCCACTTCCTCAGAGCGACTGTCTCCCATGCTAACATCGGATTCTGAACTGTCTAAGATACCATCTGTTGCTGTTTTGCCATTCGACAATTTAAGCGATGATCTTGATCAGGCGTATTTCACTGATGGAATGACAGATGATCTAATTACCGGGCTATCCAAGCTGAATGGATTACTTGTCATTGCCCGCAACTCAACATTTACCTATAAGGGCAAATCCGTGAAAGTGCAGCAAGTGGCCAAGGACCTTGGGGTGCGATATGTCGTCGAAGGCAGTGTTCGCAGGGCTGGTGAGCAAGTACGTATCAACGTGCAGCTGATTGATGCAGCCTCCGGGCATCACCTTTGGGCAGAACGTTATGATGGAAAAATGACAGACATTTTTGCCTTACAGGATCAAATCAATCAGAAAATTATTTCCACCTTAATGGTTAAACTGACGGCGGCGGAAAAATCGCGGATTGCATACAAGGAAACAAGTAATCTTAAAGCATACGATGCTTTTCTAAGAGGCTGGGAACATTACAAGCAAATGACTCCGGAAGATTTTTCAAAAGCGAGTTCTTATTTCAAAAAAGCAATTAATTTAGATCCCATCTATGCCCGTGCATACGCAGCATTGGCTTTGCTCTACTTGAGGGCAGTCGATATTGGATGGGACAGATGGGTCGCAGATGCCAAAGGCTTCCAAAATATTTACCAAGTTCGGCTTGATGCCAAAAGGTATTTAAAGATGGCAATGAAAGATCCAACTGCTCTCGCGCATCAAGCAGCAGCGTTAACACTGATATATAATCGATTGTTTTCTGAAGCCGTAACTGCGGCCGAGAACGCACGAACGCTTGATCCCAATGATGCTTACAATTATTTCATCATGGCTAAAATTTTAAATTATGCGGGTCAATCGGAAAAAGCCGTTGATTTTGCAAAAAGAGCCATACGACTTGACCCACATTACCCGGTAGATTATTTAACAGTCTTAGGAGAGTCTAATTTTGCCTTGGGTAATTTAGAAGAGGCGGTGATTTATTTTGAAAAGTCGCAATCTCGCAGCTCTCAAGAGCGTCCCAACAAAACATTGTTGGAGAATCTTGTTGCTACCTATTCACACCTCGGCCGCATTGAAGAGGCAGATGAGCTTTTTCAATCCTTAAAAAACGTTTTACTACCTCCCATTTCTTTACGTCGGATTTTAAACTTTCACCCCTACAACACTCCTGAAGTGACGGATCGTTTAGCTCAAGGACTTATCAAGGCGGGTATGCCCAAAGAAGTCTATTATACCGTGTCCGACGACCATAGGTTGGATAGCGACGAGATCAGTGCATTGATTTTTGGTCGAACGATGCAAGTGTTGGAGCCCACGTATGGTGTCGAGCTGTTTTTTGAAATCGCAAAAGACGGCAAAGCAACCCGCTCGAATGACAACGGCAGGTTCTGGATAGATAAAGATATGCTTTGCTTTCAGTGGCAAAAGCCGATGAATGCTCTGGGAGCCGAGTGGTGTGGGCCTGTTTTCAAAAACCCACGTGGTAGTCCGGAAACAAGTGATGAATATCTTCAAATAAGTGACTTTGGCATCAGTCCGTTTACACTTGTAGATTGATCTCTATTTTCTTAATTTGGATAAATAATTATCTGAAATGCTTAGAACCAAAGTTTGTATGTCTTCGAAATATCAAAGTACAACAAACAACTTAAAAACTTGATGTTTCTCCAACATCCACCATGATTTGGCTACTCCGAAACATTTGTGAGACTGAAAACGTATCGCAACCCAGCGTGTTGCTGAGTCAATTTTCATCACCTTTTCGAGAAGAAAGATAGAATCTTGATCATTTCAGTTTTAGAGCTTCCCCAATACTTCCCGTGAGATGATAATCTTCTCCACCTCCTTGGTGCCTTCATAAATCTCCAACACCTTGGCGGCGCGGTAAAAGCGCTCGATATCATAGTCGTTGAAATAGCCGTAGCCGCCGTGCAATTGAAGGGATTCGTCGACCACTTCGACTGCCACATGACAGGCGTACATTTTGGCAATGGCGGTCAGCTTGGTATCCGGTTTGCCCCGATCCAGCAGCCAGGCCGACTTGTAGACCATGTTGCGCGCGGTTTCGACCTTGGTGACCATATCGGCAATTTTAAACTGGGTGCTCTGGAAAGCCCCTAACGGACGTCCGAACTGCTTGCGGCCTTTGACATGTTTGACAGCCATGTCCAGCGCCCCCTGGGCAAGACCGACGCCATGGGCTGCCACATACGCCCGGGAGTGATCGAAAAATTTCATCAGCTGAATAAAGCCGTTGCCTTCCACACCGATCAGGTTTTCGCGGGGAACGCGGCAGTTGTTGAAATAAATCGCAGCCGTGTCCGAGGCTCTGAGCCCCATTTTACCGTGCATGGGCTCGGCTTTGTAGCCCTCACGATCGGTTTCAACCAGAATAATGCTGTGCCGACCGGTTTTGGATTGCGCATCCGGATCGGTCAGACAGTAGACCAGCATATGGGTGCCGACCGTGCCGTTGCCGATCATCACCTTGCTGCCGTTAATGACATAGTCATCACCATCTTTGACCGCTGAGGTGGTGGCCGCAGCCGTGTCGCTGCCGGCATCCGGCTCGGTAATGGCAAACCCTAAAATACCGTCCGCATTGAAAAGGGGAGGGAGGTATTTCTTTTTTTGCTCCTCGGTGCCGAAAAGCAGCAGCTCCTCGGCGCCGAACGATATCGAGCACAGTTGCTGGGCGATGCCCGGATCCACCTTCCAGAATTCTTCCAGCACCAGGGCCTGTTCGAAAAAACCCAGGCCGGGCCCGCCGTATTCTTCGGGAATGAACAGGCCGATCAGGTCCAGTTCGCGGGCTTTTTTGAGAATGTCGGTGGGAATGGTTTCGTTGATATCATGCTCCAGGGCAACTGCCGGAAATTCACCCACGGCAAATTCACGCGCGGCTTTTTGGATATACTGTTGTTCTTTGGTCAGATCGAAATCCATGTCCTCGTCCTTTCTGATATCGTGCAATATTTTTATTAGTCAGGTTTTTACATCTATTTTTCAACCCCAAACCGGAATGATGGAATAATGGAATATTGGAATAATGGGCTATGAAGTTCAGAGGCTCGAAAGAATCCCAACCTTCCACTATTCCATTCTCCCAGTATTCCTGCCAGTATTGGTGCCACCGTCTAAAACTGACATAAAATGTTGTTGCAATCCTGTTGGCCTCAAAGCGGAATATTCCCATGCCGCTTATTGATCTCGGGTCGTTGTTTGTTGCGCAGCATTCTGAGGGCCTTGATCAACCGGGGGCGTGTCTCTTTGGGCTTGATGACACTGTGCACCAGCATATTGGATGCCGCATGATAGGGATTTGAATATTTGTAATCATATTCATCGATTCTTTGCTGCCTGAGCTCCTCGGGGTTTTCCGAAGCCTGGATTTCTTTGCGAAAGATCAAATTTACGGCGGCAGCCGTATCGAGGACCACCAGTTGCGCGATCGGCCAGGCCAGCATCAGATCGACGCCCATGCCGACACAACACATGCCCATGACCGCGCCGCCGTACTCTTTGCGCAATGCCAGGGTTATTTTGGGAACCGTGGCCTCCGAGTAGGCGTAGAGCATTTTGGCGCCGTGCCGGATAATGCCGGCATGCTCCTGGGTGACACCCGGAAAATAGCCGGGGACATCGACAAAATTGATCAAAGGAATATTGAA
>JASFIG010000405.1:0-4584 GCA_050122795.1 Desulfobacterales bacterium | reverse complement strand
GACACGTAAATTTAGAAATGAGCAAAAATGCAGGTGTGACAACCTCGCGAATCCAATGGTGTGATTTGCGCTGTAAATGGGCCGCTGCCGCCAAACTCGACGCCCTGGACGGCAGCTGCCGTACCTTTCAATCCCTGTGGTGCAATAAGCTCAAGAAGCATGTCACCAAAAATTCTCCCTGTGAGGTGCGCTTCGGTCAACGCCGCCCCACTACTGGATTTTAACGATAAGTTAGCATTTTAAAACGAATATTAACTCTGCAAGCACACAAAATCTAACCACGAAAACACGAAATTTAAAAAGCACGAATTTTTTTTTTGTGTTTTCGACTTTTCGCGCTTTCGTGGTAAATTCACTTTTAGTTCTCTTCAGCATTTGTCTCGCACAAGTGACCATATGCCAGCGATGGATCAATCAAAACTTAGAATTTTCTTATTTTACTGGCTGCCGCCAATTGTTTACTGCCTGGCCATATTCTTCCAATCCAGCTTCCCCGGGCCCGAGCGCATGCCGGACGTGCGGTTTTTAGATAAATTTCTGCATTTTGTGGCCTATGGCCTGCTGGGCATCCTCTTTTACAGGGCCTATGACACCCTGCCTCTCAAGGAAAACCATAAGCTTATGATTTTTTTGAGTATTGCATCTTCTACGCTTTACGGTATCAGCGACGAAATTCATCAGTATTTTGTTCCATCGCGGCATGCCGATATGGCAGATGTGATCGCCAATACGCTCGGCAGCATTTGCGGGGTCTACCTTTACTATCGCTGGAAAGTCTGGAAAAAATCGCCTGCGCCCGGCAGCCCGTAACATCGAATGCGCCGCATCCGGTCCGGAGCTGAAGCCAAAGCGCAATAGAGAGCGATCGGCTGAATGCGCGTGATCTCTAAAATGGATATTCGAATACGCTGCGGATTGACAAGATCTTTGAATTTCGCTAAATAGGAAAGCTTAAACGGGTTTTGGAAGGTCAATCATACCGATCCTTTTTAACATCCGGATCGACGCATCCCCTGCTATACGAACCGATCAAAGGAGTGAAAGCGGAATGCCATCCGAAAACAGCGTTCTCATTAACGGCAACACATTTTCGTTTGAACCGGGAGATACCATCTTAGAGGTGGCCCGTCGAAACAGCATCGATATACCAACACTGTGTTATCTGAAAGGGGCGACCCCCACCGGCGCCTGTCGCATGTGCGTGGTAGAAGTCAAGGGGGCGCGCAGCCTGGTGGCTTCCTGTTCAGCGCCGGTCGCGCCCAACATGGAAGTTCAGACAGAAACACCCAAAGTGATCGAAGCGCGTCGTATGGTCCTGCAACTGTTGCTGTCTTCCGGCAACCACAACTGTGCCGTTAGCGGGAGCACGGCCAGCAACTGGACCCAATTTCAACTGAATGTCATCAAGGCTGAAGAAGATACGGAACTCTGCCCGGTCTGGGGGGATTGCCGACTGCAGGAACTGGCCTTTCGCTACCAGGTCACCGGTGAGCGCTTTGAGCCTAACGAGACCGCCTATCCGATGGAAACTGCCAATCCGTTCATCCTGCGTGATTTTTCGCGCTGCATTCAGTGCGGCCGCTGCGTCCAGGCCTGCAACGAAGTGCAGGTGAACCAGGCCATTCATTTCGGCTATCGCGGTGCGGCCACCAAAATTATCGCTGCCGGCGATCGGCCGTACATCAACTCGGATTGTGTCTTTTGCGGCGAGTGTGTCCAGGCCTGCCCGGTGGGCGCACTGGTTGAGAAAGATGCGCGCTACGAGGCGCGGCCCTGGGAAACCCAAAAAGTGCGCACCACCTGCAGCTATTGCGGGGTTGGCTGCCAGATTCATCTACATGTCAAAAACAATCGGGTGGTGAAAGCCAGCGGGGTGGAAGAGGTGGCGCCCAATTTTGGCAGCCTGTGCGTCAAAGGCCGTTTCGGATATGACTTTATTCATTCAGCCGATCGCCTCAAAACGCCGTTGATTAAAGAAAACGGCACGTTTCGCGAAGCCTCCTGGGATGAGGCCCTGGATCTGGTGGCCGGCAAACTGGGCGAGATCAAAGCCGAGCACGGCGCCGACACGATCGGGTTTTTAACCTCGGCGCGCATAACGAATGAAGAAAATTATATTGCTCAGAAATTTGCTCGCGCGGTGGTGCAGACCAACAATGTCGATCACTGCGCCCGTCTCTGACATTCTTCTACCGTGGCCGGTCTGGCCGCAGCATTCGGAAGCGGGGCGATGACCAATACCATCGCCGATATCGAAGAGGCGGATGTGATCCTGATTACCGGTTCCAATACCACTGAGAACCATCCGGTGATTTCCAGCGGGGTTAAGCGGGCCGTCACCCAAAAAGGAACCAAGCTCATCGTCGTCGACCCCAGGCGTATCCGTATGACCCGTTATGCCGATAAATGGTTGCGTCAGAATCTGGGGACCGATGTGGCCTGGATCAACGGTCTGATGCATGTGATCATCAAAGAGGATCTGCATGATAAGCAATTCATCGAAGACCGCACCGAAGGCTTTGCCGAAATGGAGAAAATGGTCGATACGTTCACCCCGGATTTTGTTGAGCAGATTACCGGCATCCCGGCACAGGAACTTATTGACGCCGCCCGGCTGTATGCCAAGGCTGAACGCGGCTCTATTTTATATTGCATGGGCATCACCCAGCACACTACCGGGACCGATAACGTCAAATCCCTGGCCAATCTGGCCATGCTGTGCGGCAACATGGGCATGGCCGGCGGCGGGGTGAACCCGTTGCGCGGCCAGAACAATGTTCAGGGCGCCTGCGACATGGGCGGGCTGCCGGATGTCTATTCCGGCTACCAGAAGACCATCGATGAAGCCGCGCGCCAGCGCATGGCCGAGGTCTGGGGCGTTGAGGCCTTGCCCGACCAGCCCGGTATGAAGGTCACCCACATGATGCCGGCCGCCCATGACGGCACCTTCAAGGCCCTGTACGTCATCGGTGAAAACCCGGTGGTATCGGATGCGGATGTCAACCATGCCGAAAAATGTCTGGATAATCTGGAGTTTTTGGTGGTGCAGGATATCTTTTTAACCGAAACCGCCCAGCGCGCCGATGTGGTGTTGCCCTCGGCCTGTTATGCCGAAAAAGAGGGCACCTTTACCAATTCCGAGCGTCGCGTGCAGCGGGTACGAAAGGCCGTGGAGCCACCCGGTGAGGCCTGGGACGATTGGAAAATATTTTGCGAAATTGCCACGCGGATGGGATTTCCCATGGCCTACGACAGCAGCCAGCAGATCATGGAAGAAATATCAAAGGTCACGCCGTCCTATGCCGGCATCAGCTACGAGCGCATCGAGCATGAAGGCCTGCACTGGCCCTGCCCGACGGCCGAGCATCCCGGCACCCCCATTTTACACGGCGCGCAGTTTACGCGCGGCAAGGGCCTTTTCCACGCGATCGATTATATCGAGCCGGCTGAAATGACCGATGCCGAATACCCGCTGTATCTGACCACCGGGCGGCTGCTGTATCAATACCATACCGGCACGATGTCCATGCGAACCAGCGGATTGAATCAAATCGCACCGGAGGCTTTTGTGGAAATTTCGCCGCAGGATGCCCGCAAATTCGAGCTGGAAGAAGGCACCCTGGTGAACATCGATTCCCGACGGGGGACGATCCAGGCCCGCATCAAAATATCACGCAAGGCCGTTGACGGGACCGTTTTTATTCCGTTTCATTTTGCCACCGCAGCTGCCAACCGCTTGACCAACGGGGCCCTGGATCCGATTTCGGGTATCCCGGAATTCAAGGTCTGTGCGGTCAAGGTTTCCAGAGCCGCATAGCGGCCCGCTATTAGTTATTGGTTATTGGTGAATGTCCGAAAGCTGCTGAGCTCAAGATTTGCACAGGCAACGATCAGCAATCACGAATAACAAATAACCAATAACTATTAACAAAGGCCGTTTACAATCGGCTCCTAACCTATAGGCACAATTTTAATCTATCAGACGCACCTGAATGAATAAAACAGACGCACCTGAATGAATAAAAAAACCCGGCCTTTTATATTGGCCGGGCTTTTGTTTCTTTTGAATGGACTTGATGCGGCTGCGCTTACTCCTCCAGCTCCTTGGACGGCAGCACATCCACATCCGCCAGATCCGGTCCCAGATAAGCGCGCTCATTTTCGCCCAGAATACCCATCGACAGGCAGATCAGGGTCCACAGGTGCACCGAGTGATAGCCGCCTTCAAAGTGCTCGCTGAGGTCATGAATCTGGGAGTGGCAGTTGTGGCACGGCGTAATGCAATACGGGGCGCCGGTGGCAATGATCTGATCGAATTTGACCTTGCCGAAGGCGCGCCGCTGCTCGGGCAGTCCATTTTGCAAAAAGCCGCCGCCGCCGCCGCAACAGTAGTTGTTGGAGCGGTTGGGGGTCATGTCGATAAAATTTTCCTCGCCCACGACCGATTTGACCACAAAACGCATATCCTCGGCCACCGGATCGCCTAACGTTTTGCGAACCAGCTGGCAGGGGTCCTGGCAGGTGAATTTGATCTGACGCTCCTTGTTCCACTCGGAGCTGACGTTCAGTCTGCCTTCGCGGATC
>JASFIG010000404.1:0-4602 GCA_050122795.1 Desulfobacterales bacterium | reverse complement strand
GCGTGAAGGCGATTCCCGGAGCACCATATCCGCCGAGAAGCCTTGCAAAGCACCCCGTCCCAACGACAATCGCAGTGCCACCGATTTAAAATCGTTTCAGGATCGACCGGTTGAATCAGAAACGGACGCATCTGCGTTGGATTTGCCGCATGTCCGCCGGCAGCCGTTGATGGGGTTGATTCATCAGGCGCTCTTGAACACGGCGGTCAGCGGTGATGTTGCCGCTGCGATTGAAGGCCCATCGGATGTAAATGCTGCCCCAATCCATGCCTTTGTGAACCGGCTGATCGGTCACATGCACTCAGACGGGCACTCGCAGCTGGCCGGGCTGACGGGTATCGGACCTTTTGAACAGCTGCAGGCCGACATATCTGCCCAGGCCGACAATCTAAATTTGCTCAGACAACTGGCCATCCAGGCCCTGAATGATCAGCTGGCCGCAGATCCGTCCGGCCGCCAGGTTGACCAGCCCATTTTCGAATTCCTGCGTTCTTTGGAGAGTGCTCCGATCGAGGGCGCCAATCCCGACGGACGGGCGGACGCTTTTGCCGCCAGATTTGATCAGCTTATTGATTTTCTGCTGCAGCACTATGCAAACAGGCCCACGGCTTCGGGTTTAGAAGGCGCGCTCTCAGAGGCCGGTGGTCAAAAGGCAGCTGCGACCCTGGAGGCCCATGCCGCCGGTGAAAACCTGCTCTTGCAAAAAATGACCGAATCGAAACAGCCGGCAGAAATTCAAGCGGCTCTGGCCGGCAAGGACGGTTACGGGCCGGCAGGGAGCGCTAAGGCGGTCAGCGCCGAGGCGCTGCTGGAAGCGCGCAGCGACAAAAACGGCACCGATGCGCCGGCTGCCAGAATGCAGGCCGAAGCCAAAACCGCCGAGCCGGCTTCGAACCCGAATTTAGCCGGCCAGAACGTCATAGCCAGGCCCGCAGAAGAGACTTTCAGTCTCAAACCGACGGCTTTGCAGAATGACATGCTGTCGGCCGATCAAACCGGCAACAAAGTGATCCAGATCGACGGCGAGTCCAAGGACAGCGGCTTGTTGACATCACAGGAGAGCCTGCCGGAGCATCTGTCAAAGCTCGAAAATGGCAGCCGCTCGACCGAAGGTGCCCAGCGCAGCCTGGCCTCTCAGACCTTGAATCAGATTGTTCAAAAGGCGGTTCTATTGAACAACAACGGGCAAAACACGGTTCAAATCGATCTGAAGCCCGAGTTCCTGGGGCATATTCGGATGCACATTATGACCGAGAGCCACCAGGTTGCTGTTAGAATTGTTGCCGAGTTACCGGTTGTCAAAGATCTGCTCGAAAATAATTTGAATCAATTAAAAACTGAATTACAGGCCCAGGGTCTTCAAGTCGATGAGCTGGAGGTTTCGGTGGCGCATGATAGCCGTGCCGAAGATGATCTTTACCAGAAAGCGGCTCAAATGAAACGCGCACGAGCGTCGCGCAACGCTCACATATCCGCAGAAGGGGATGCCGAGTCGCAAAAAACAGCGCCCGGCGGTGTACGGGACGGTATGGCCCAAACCGCCGTTGACTATTTTGCATGAGGTTAAGCGTAAAAGAAGATGCCAACAGCAGTGACCATAGAAAATGATTGTGTGAGGTCCATATGACACCCATAACCCCAATAGATCCGAATGCAGGCACGGCGCAATCAAGCGCCTCGGTCAAGATCCTGGGTAAGGATGACTTTTTAAACATGTTGATTGCCCAGCTTCAGCACCAGGATCCGTTGAACCCGGCGGATAGCACCGAATTCACCGCGCAACTGGCGCAGTTCAGTTCGCTGGAGCAATTGAGCAACATTCATGAGAGTCTCGAGAACATGGAGCAGTTTCAAGCGTCGCTGACGCATTCTCAGGCGGTATCCTATATCGGTAAGGAAATAACCGCTGCGGGCAGCGGGCTGCATCTGAGAGACGGTCAGACGGCTGCCTGCCATTTTGAATTGGAAGCCAATGCCGCCATGACGGCGGTCAGCATTTATGATGCCACCGGTGGTTTCGTGAATTCTTTCGAGGCCGGTCCATTGGGTCCGGGCCGGCAAAGCGTCATGTGGGATGGCACGGATTTTAACGGCAATCAGATGCCGGCCGGCGCCTATTCTTTTGAAATCCAGGCTGTCGATGCCAGCAACGAAAATATAGCGGTCAGACCGCTGATGAGCGCGACGGTCACCGGTGTGTCGTTCAAAGATAAAACAGCATATTTGATGACCGAGCTGCAGAGCGTGGCACTCGATGATGTTATCGATGTATTGGAAGCATCACCGCCGGCAGCTTCGGCCACAAACCATCCAGCAGCAATTATAGAAGAACATATTAATGGAGGGCTATAAAAATGATCGGTTCATTGTTTGCAGGTATATCCGGACTCAATGTGAATTCCAAGGCGTTAACCGTGATCGGCGACAATATTGCCAATGTCAACACCACGGCTTTTAAGTCCAACCGCTCCTCTTTTGCCAATATTTTAAGTCAATCGTTGGCAGGCACAGGGGCCAGTGAAATCGGTCGCGGGGTCGAATTCTGGGGCACAACACCCATGTGGAGTCAGGGATCCGTTGAAAACACGGCCAACCCGACGGATATGGCCATCAACGGCGCCGGGTTTTTTGTTCTCAGAGACAATGCCAACTCGGAGTTCTATACCCGCGCCGGCGATTTTACCTTTGATCGCGACGGCTATCTAGTCAATCCGGACGGCCTGTTTGTGCAGGGCTATGAAGTCACCGCCGTCGCCGCAGACGGCACCCTGACGCTGGGCAATATCCAAGACATCAACGTGCCGGGACAGAGCACCACCCCACCGCAGGCCTCCTCCACGTTTACCGTGGATGTCAACCTGGATGCCGGGGCGGATGTCCTGGATACCTATTCCTCAACGGTCATCGTTTATGATTCCCTAGGCAACGGCATACCGGTGACGCTGACATTCGAAAAGCAGGCGGTCAACAGCTGGGATGTCACTGTGAGCGTGCCGGCCGGCACCGTCACCGATCCGGCCACCGATGTGGTCATCGACGTGGCCAACTACACCTTCGATGGCGCCGACGGTTCTTTGCTCAACAACGCCGATCCGCAGATTACGCTCAGTGACCTGATCAGCGGCGCCGATGATCTGGTGTTGACTTGGGATCTGGTGGATGCCGCCGGCGTGACCCACGGGGATTTGACTCAGTATGCCTTGCCGTCGACGACCACTTTTCAGACCCAGGACGGCTATCCTTCGGGCGTTCTGCGGGGCGTTTCGGTTGATGAATTCGGGGTAGTCACCGGCAGCTACTCCAACGGTCAGCTGACACCGCTGTATCAGGTGCTGCTGGCGGATTTTCCCAATTACTACGGTCTGAGCAAGATGGGCAAAAACCTGTACGCCGAGTCGCGGGATTCCGGCCAGCCCCTGGACGGCGTTCCCCAATCCGGCCGGCTGGGCAGCATTAGCCCCAGCTCCATCGAGATGTCCAATGTCGATCTGGCCCAGGAATTTGTCAAGATGATTACCACCCAGCGGGCCTTCCAGGCCAACTCGCGGGTGATTACCGCCAGTGACGAAATCCTGGCCGAGCTGATCAACATCAAACGTTAATCCTAATCGGCGCGGCGGTGGTTGCGGGCGATTCCGGTTGACATAATCAGCGAATGCGACCCTGCACCAGCGCCCGCTACGGTCGAAAACCAGGCGGTGTCAAGATGATTAAAGTAACGCGACTCAATGATTCTGTGCTGATGGTCAACGTGGATCGGATTCAATCCTTGCAGGCCATCCCCGAGACGGTCATTACGTTTACCAACAACGATAAAATTATGGTCAAAGAACCGCTCGAAGAGGTGTCCCAGCGAATCGTCGAGTATCAGCGCACCATTAATTCAAATCCGGATTCCGGTGCCTACCAGCCGGCGGAATTGTCCTGAGTATTACAGCCGCCGGCGATTTCAAACCCCGTTTCAGCGGTGGCGATCGGCATCGGGCCGCCGGTCGGGCGTGGCATTGTAAACCGACCGGTGCACGCTGCATCTGAGCGTTGCAACGCAGCCCAATGATCGCTTGGCGGCAAGCGTCATCGTCAAACTGTTGACAAAAACGGTGAAAATTGACGTTTCTGACCGGATTTTTAAAACCTTGGGTGTCCGTTTTGGGTCTGTCTGTGGCACCTGTCAGCCCGACCCGTCGTAAAAGGCGTCTGTGATCAGCAATTTTTTACATAATTTCAGAATATTACCTGCTACACCCCTCATTTCAGCATTTCAGTATCCCATTTCTGACCAATGGCACAATCCTTGCTAAAATCATTGAAAATAATAATGATTCTGAACCGTTCCCGGCGTTTGCGGTGGCATTAACCTTATATTTTCAGACCGTTAAATTCAATCAAAGCATTAAAGCGGTGGAGGCGTTGATTCGTGGATATCACAACTCTCATTGGTATAGTGGTTGCGTTTGGCCTGGTTATTATTTCCATCCTGATGGGTGGTGATGGCGGCTGGTTTGTCAATTATCCGTCTTTGATGATTGTTTTCGGCGGAACCATGGGGGCGACGTTTCTGGCTTATCCGCTCTCGGAAGTGCTGGGCGTGATCAAAGTTGC
>JASFIG010000403.1:0-4606 GCA_050122795.1 Desulfobacterales bacterium | reverse complement strand
TTAAAATCCCTCGGTACTAAGTGCCGTGCCGGTTCAATTCCGGCCCCGGGCACCAAATAAAATCAATGGGTTAATCATTATCAATTACGTGAAAAAGGGGCGGAGAGAAATAGGAATTCGCTCCTTTTTTTAATCTTTATATTCCCACATTTGATCATATCAGTTGAGACCGGTATTAGATTCGATTATCCGATGCTGGTTTTTTAATTATTGTCAAAATCCAAGATCCAGTCTGAAAATTTTAGGATTGCCAAATGAAATGTATAAAAATTTTAGTAGGATTCTAAAGATTTGATGATAGGGAACGATTTATAAATTTAGTGGTAAACCAAAATTTGTTACATGGGTTAATTCTTTGTGCATTCTGAATCTTCGTGTGCTTAGGTAACACCCTCGATTCCTGTTTTAATCAAAATTTGAGTTCTTCGCTGATTGCTGAGTGAGATTCATTAATCCATATTCTATATGAAATGATTTCCTGAGAATTGATATTAGGTCTTATCTCAATAATCCAAAATCTAATGTTATATGCGCTTACTCAAAGATATTGTGTTAGAGGAATGATTGCCTTAAGATGAATGAACCATGACCGAAACAAGGGTAAAATTGGTGCGGACTCAGTAATGCCCTTATTCGTTTAGTTAGAATTTCAGTATTAATCAATCGATGCTGTCACTTGCTTGATGAAATGATCGAGTTGTTCATGCCGTTCCGGGCTGCCATTTTTTGGGAGCAAAGGCCTAAACGATTTACATCCTGCCATAAAATGATGAACAATGTTGGCCCGCTTTTCCGCTTCGTCCTGTGAGAATCCCCCTTCAAGGAACAAGTTTGCACAAAATTCCAACCGTTCCCTAATAACCCGTATCAAAACCTTTTTTGCAATTGGATCATGGACAGCCCAATAGCAGATAGATAATTCAATGGAATCGTATTTTTTATCGTCAATCGTGTATAAGAGTTTTCGCAACTTGTCAGATAAACTTCCGGTTAGGTTATTAATGTAATTAAATATCTCTGAGCTATGCCTTTCTTCCCAGTACTCGAGCATTGCCCGCAAAAATGCCTCACGGCTCGGAAAATATCCGTAAAAACCGCCTTTCGTCACCCCCAGTTCACGGGCCATGACCTCTACCTTTACGTTGTAGATCCCGTCATTCCGAAGAATCTCGAAACCTGCCTTGATCCAGTCTTTTTTTGTATTGATCATTTTCGATTAGCTTGAAAAATCGTGGTTGAAATAATATACGTTACCGTATATATGTTGTTTAGTTTGAAACTTAGACATACGATAATCCTATTCTATGAATGACATAATTTCAATATTTTTTGGCTGACCTGAATTTGGCTCCTTGGCATGGTTGGACGATCGAGATCTTTGATTAAAAAACGAAGGAGGAAGAAAATGAAAACATGGTCAATTGTATTGTTAGCACTTGCGACCTTCATTATCGCATTCCCAATTCGCCTGCAAGCCGGTCCAGTCTTTGATGGCTATTTTCAGGTGGAACAGAAAAAAAATGCGAATGCCTGGGCAGCAGAAGATAAAAAAATCAATGAAAAGCTGGCCAGGCTGGAAAAACGTTTCGGCAAGAAGCCCAATATTATTTACATCCTGGCGGATGACGTCGGCTGGGGTGAATTAGGCTGGCAGGGCGGGGGCAAGCACCGCGGCACGCCCACCCCGACACTAGATACGATGGCCGATGAAGGGATGGCGTTCTGGTCGGCTTATGCAGAGCCATCCTGCACGCCCTCCCGGATTGCCATTAACACCGGACGTCACCCGGTACGCACCGGTTTGCTGAGTGTTTTATGGCCCGGACAAATTGACGGCCTGTCACCCCAAGAGGAGACCATTGCAGAAGTCTTATCCAAGTCCGGTTATCACACCGCCATGTGGGGCAAATGGCACCTGGGTGATCTGCCCGAATATGCACCGGAAAATCAGGGCTACGACTATGCCTACTACGGTTTGTTTAATGGTGCTCCGGATGCCTGGCCTGCGACTGACATGTACAAAGATCAACCCTCCCCTGTGAAAGCACCGTTTTTCGATTTCCCGGGGGTGGAGGAATACAGAAAGATGACGGGCATCGATCTTTCCGTCGCGGGTTATATCGGCGAAAAAGGCAAAGACCGTAAACCAATAGAGGGCGTTGCCGGCAAGCTGGGTATTGAGCGTCAGGAGGCCTTTGAACAAGAGTCCATCAAGCAGATTACCAGCTACATCAAAAAGAACGCGAAAAGCGAAAAGCCTTTCTTTATCTACTGGGCAACCTATGCCCAACAGATTCATGGCAGCAAGAAACACATGAACGACCCCCACGTTGATAAAGCCAACGCCCAGGCGTCACAAATGGCCGAGCACAACGCGCATATGAAACAGTTGTTTGACACGCTCAAATCCGAAGGGATTGCAGAGAACACCCTGGTGGTCTGGATCAGTGACAACGGACCCATGTATGCCTTCTACCCCACTGCAGGCTATAGCTGGCTGAGAGGTGCCAAGGGTGATGTGCTCGAAGGGGGGGTGCGCGTGCCGGCCATGGCCTGGTGGCTGGGTATGATCGAGCCGGATCAAACCCCAACGGATATGCTGCATCTGACCGATCTTTTTACCACTGCAGCTCGCCTGGCGGGCGCTACAGACAAGATCCCTGGTGACCGCATTACCGATGGTATCGATCAAACGGCATTGTTCCTGTTAGGTGAAGGTCATGGCCGTCGCAATATGATGTTCCACTACAGCGGCGGTACCTTGGGCGCCGTCCGATATGAGGACTTTAAAGTCCACATAAAAGGACAACACGGTGGGCTGCCCGCCATGGATTTTTACAACATCAAGCGCGATCCGGGCGAGAAGTTCGGTGCTATGTATCAGGGGTTGTTTGCGGTAACCCCCATCCAGAATGGTCTGCGCCAGCATATGATGACGATAAGTAAGTATCCGCATCGCACGTCAGAAGTGACGCCCAAAGGGGCCGAGCTGACGCCACATGATTAGAAAAACGGGAAAGGAAGAAAATCATGATATTTAAAGACAAACGAGCTCAATTATGCTTCAGCTTACTGGGGCTAATGGTGCTCGCCGGAGTCGGCAGCGTCCGGGGGCAGGAACCTTCCGCAGACGAATTATTGCCAATAAAAAAACAGGAGTTTATCCAGCAATACCCGGAATTAACCGAAAAAAGCCTGCTGGTAGAGACCTATCCTGCAGTCGCCACGGTTTTATCGGCTGACAGCAATGAACAGCCCTTTCGGATGGCGAAGGCAGATACGGACAAAATCGATGAAGAAGAATCCCTCTCACCCGAATGCATCGAGTGGCGCAAAAATCCCGATGCGGACATCGGTGTAATGTTGAGGTCCGGCTGTCAACCGACTATCGGGCAGATGTCGGCGCTGATGGACAACCCGTTGGGCAACGTAGCCATGCTTTTCACCCAGATCGATATAACCAAGCTGGAGAATCCAGCCTTCGACAAAAGCGATTATAAATATAACTACATGGGCATCGCTCAGTTTCCCAAAGGCCTCGGCAAAAACTGGAATCTCATCAACCGCATTGTCTGGAACGTTCCCAGCATGCCGGTTGACCAGGGCAAGATCGACGATGCACAAGACCGCCTCGCAAGACAGCTTGGAAGCGGGCCAGGACCAATCGTCACTCCTCCCACCAATACGGACATTGCACCCATCGACCTTTTCAGCGGACGCACCACTGGCTTCGGCGACATGTACTACAACGGTCTTTTTTCCCCCAAGAAAGGCTACAAAACCAAGGGCGGTGGTAGTTTGCTTTGGGGCCTCGGCTTCGATTTGGGTTTTCCGACGGCGACCGAGGATATTTTGGGCACCGGGAAATGGTTAGCGGGGCCTTCCGGATTGGGCGTCTATTTGGGGCCGAAGTGGAAAATTGGCGCTTTGGTTCAGCAGTATTGGGATTACGCGGGCGACAGCGACCGCGACGATGTCAGCTTGATGAACCTGCAGTACTTCATCTTCTACAGCCTTGATGACGTGACCTCCATCGGTGCAGCTCCCAACGTCATCGCCAACTGGGAACAGGACAGCGACAACGCGTGGACCATCCCAATCGGGCTTGGCATCAGTAGGACCTTTCAGTTCGGAAAATTGCCGGTGCGCCTTGGCGCAGAAGTGCATTACTCCATCATCCAGCCTGACGATGTGGTTGGGCAGGAGTGGAATTTCCGATTCTACGTTATTCCGGCCGTCCCATCGGCGCTGTTCAAGTGGATGGATTAGCTGGAAAGGCCAGTCTCCGCAGGTGACCCTGAAATGGATTTGTTCCTCAATGGTCTTTGTTTCTTTAGTGTTTTTTTGTGGCTTCTTTTCATTTAACCACTCAGATAAAGCGGGATCCAAGCATTGCTGCAACCGGTTTATCGCCATTAAGAGGTAAAGGTCAAAGTGTTGTTCAAATCGTTTGCTATTTGCTAACGCCATCTACAAAAGTGTTCAATTGTGGATATCGGCTATTATGTTGCGAGCCCTTCTATCGACTTGAATTTATTGTGATTATTGATGAAGAGCGTGTAAGTTCATATTGATAATATATTCAGTTGCTTACAAAACATGTTAC
>JASFIG010000402.1:0-4609 GCA_050122795.1 Desulfobacterales bacterium | reverse complement strand
ACGGTCAGCAGCCTCCTGACAATTTGCTGTTGTTCAAGCCTTTAAAATTTTAATTTGGTACACTTCCCATTATGCCAGCGAGATGTCAACTTGAGAGAAACCCAACTATCGCAAATTTACAGGTACCAAACGCATATTACCAGGTTTTTCAAGGTTTCAAGAATGCGGATTTGACTTTGCTGTGCTCAGGCTAAAGGAGGGGGTGGTGGAGGAAGTTCTCCCTTCTTGTATGCCTCCCGAGCCTTTCTTACAGGTATGTGGGTTTCACAGGGCACGCCAACCTGGCAGAGGCCACAGCCGTAGCCTTCGTAGTTATAAGTCTTTTTGACATACTTACTGGAAGCTATCAGGTGCTGACGGCAGGCTTCCTTGTCGTGGCCAGCAGTGGTGAGTGCCCGTACCGGACAGCGATCGATGCATTTGCCGCATGAGCCATCGACAAAGAAAGAACACCAGGCACGGTGGTCGTTATAGAACCTGATAGAAGGCTCCACTCGTATGTTTGCCACCACAGATCCGGTTCTCATGGCCTTGCCTTTAGGAGTGATCAGTCCGTCACAAAGCCCAAAAGTACCCAATCCCGCAGCATGGGCTGCGTGGCGTTCTGACCAGGATGAAGCATATCCGTAATTCTTCGATCTCACCCAAGCCCAGTTGGGCGCCAGCATGGGCGCCACTGCCGGATAACCCTGATCGGTCAGGGTCTCAGCAACATGCGCCCTGAGACCGGCATTGCATCTTTCACCTTCAATGCGCGCCCTCGCCCAGTCCTCGGCGGGAAATTTTCTTGCTTTGCGGTTCATATCACGCACGGCTTTACGCTGAGGTAAAACCCAGGAAATGACCGTGAGGTCTTCGGGGGTAGCCTTTTTTTCAGGATGGTATTGATTATAGATCTCCAAAGGCGTCCAGTGAAAAGGACCGATATACTCTTTGTATTCCTGGAAGAGGGGGTCAGCCCCTGAGGCAAAGCCCACCAACGCCTCATCCCAGGCCGGGGCACCGTCTTTGTTTTGCAGATTGTTAAGGGGAGATCTGGCTAAGAAACGTTCTACTAGACCGGTGATCCAAGCTGCTGGGTCTTCTTTTTTTGTCATGATGATGCTCCTGTTTCTTCGCAGAGTTTAACTCATAAAGGCGTTGACCGCCCCGTAGGCGGTAGCGATGGCAAGGCCGGCGCCGCATTTCAAACGCTTCCAGTCGTTGTGGGCCAGAATGGAGCCGGCCGCAAAAAGGGCTTCATAGGCAGGGCTGCCCGATTCGTCCAACGGACGAAAGGCATCATCGATTTCCAGGCCGGCCTGATTGATCGAATGCCCGCGGGGATCCAAAAAATCGCGGTGATGCCAATCATGTCTGCTCTCGGGCTGGTGGACCGGCAAACCAAAGACCGTTTCGCGAATTTGGGTTCGATCGGCAAACAAACCGCCGCCAATAAAGCGGCCGCTGGCCAGGATAACTGCCCGGGAGTCAATGATGTGTTCAACATCGTTCCTTCCGATGTGGGTTTCAAAGCGGCCGGCTGCGGTTTGGTGCACCTTCAGTGCCTTGGTTAAAGAAAAGTATTGCACGCCTTTCGAGCGCAAGCCTCTTTCAAAAGCTTCTTTGAGACGCAGCCCGGGAACCGAGGGGGGAATGGTGGGGATTTCAAAAATTGGAACGCCGATCAGCTCCTCGAGATGACCGATGACCTCCTGGGTTCGATACAGCCCTAAGATCGCGGGCATCCCGATGATCTTGGATTCTTTGACCAGGGGCTGAATGACCTGTGCCAGCTTCGCGCGATTTTGCGGCAGCAGCAATGTATTGGCCATGTGCTCGGTATACACCTCGTTTAGATGGTCGCTGTCCGGAAATGAGATCCGGGCGGATCGTAAACCGGGCCAATCGGTATTTAAGGCGGCCACTATCTGTTGGGCACTGAATCCCTTCAAGCCCCGGATATCCACGATCAAACAGGCTGATTTTTCCTTCAACGCCCCGACCCCGTCCCACATGGTATGCGGCACGGCGTAGGTGGATTTTATGGTGCCCAGCGAGGTCAGCACGCCGCTGTTGCGATCGATATTGCGGTGATAGGTTAGGCCTGTTTCTTCCAGGAAGGTCAGGATTTCATCAAAGGCTGCTTTTATATCCGCTTTTTTGAGGCGTGCATACGGATGATTGGGTTTGTCTTCAACCAGCGCATCGATTGCGGCCCAGGGATCGTTCCAGGTCTGCTTTTCACTTGCCGGGTGTACGCCCAGCAGGTCCAGCAAACCGCTGGCGAAAATAATTTCTCCGGTATGCCCCATCTGCGCTACCCGCAGGCCTCTGGCGGCCGCAAAAAGCGCTGCCGCCATACCGGCCAGGCCGCTGCCGATTACACACACATCACACTCAATAGACTTCACATCAGTCATTCAGATACTCTATCTCTCAATAATAATTTGCCGGTACTTTCTAAGGGTTCTGGGTTCTGGGTTCAGAGGTTCAGGGTTAGGCCAACCTTGAACGCTGAACGTTGAACCTTTGAACCTGTAGCTTCGCTACAACTCGAGCCCAAAAAGACCGCAATACAGCGCTTCCAGGAGCTCGGATTGCACCAATTGTTTGTCCCACAGGGTCGGGTATTGCCCGTGCCAGCGTTTGTCGAGAAATTCTCTGAGGCCGGCAAGGGACTCATCGAAGGTCAGCTCCCCCTGATCAAACAAATAGGAAGTCACACGCACACCGCAAAAGGTTCCCTGGCAGGCACCTTTGCCAACCCGGCTGCGCAGGGCAATAGCCTTAAGATCCGGTTGCCCTTCATGTTTACGAATATCGTCAACGATGGAATCGACGACGCTTTTGGGCACCATTTCGCACTCGCACAGCAAAATATCATCCGGCTCATGTTTTTGCATCCACAATTTGGGGGCCAATCCGGGTTGCGTCCATTTGCCGGGTTGTTTTTCCGGCAGCGGTTCTGTTCTTGTCAGACACGGTTTGGAAACACCCAGGTGGTCACAGACCAGATCGACTGTTTTTTCCGCCATCAGGCGATAGGTGGTCAGCTTGCCGCCGGAAATGCTGACGAAATTTTCAATGCCGTCCTGCGAATGATCCATCAGGGCAAAGCTGCGACTGACACTGCGGTCGTCGGATCCCGAGCGTGACCCGATCAGTGGCCGCACACCGGCGAAGGCCCGGATATAGCGGGCGGTTTCCAGGGCCGGAATCATTTTAGTCGCCTCGCTGACCATGGCATCTACCTCTTCAACGGTAGGATAAACCTGATTCAGATTTTCGACGCGAATGGAGGTCGTCCCCAGAATGGATACCGTGCCGCCCGGCACCAGGATGTCGGCATTGGAAGAAGCCCGCAGGCGATTGACCACCCGATCCGTAATGCGATTGTGGGTGACCATCAGGCTGCCTTTCGAACAGATGATGTCAATCTTAACGCCGGCCAGAGCGGCAACTTCACCGGCCCAGGCCCCGGTAGCGTTTACTACCTGATCTGCTTCGATATTAATTTCTTCTCCGGTGACAACGTCCCGCAGACGTGTCGTCGTGATTTTTTTGTTTTTGATCTCAAACCCGATGACCTTGGTAAACCGCAGCAAGGTGGTGCCCAGTTCCTGCGCCTGGGCCATATTCTCTAAAGATAGTTTAAACGGATCGATGGAAGCATCATTGACCGCAAAAGCTGCAATTAATCGATCGGAAAGAACCGGCTCCAGTTCGCAGGCGTCCTTGACATCCAGTTCCTCTACGGGAATTTCACATTGGGCACACAAATGCGGAAAATCCGCCACATACTTTTCATCATCGCCCTGCACCGCTACAAACAAACCACCACAGTCCTCAATGCATTGCGGTGCCAGCTTTTTTAACAGCGTCGCTTCCTCACGGCACTCTATGGCGCTGCCCTGATCAGATGAGACATAGCGCGCCCCGCTGTGCAGCAAGCCGTGATTGGCGCCGGACGTGCCGGCATTGATATCGCCTTTTTCAACCAGTATGCATTGCACTCCCCGCAACGCCAGATCTCGGGCAATGCCTGTTCCGGTCGCCCCACCGCCGATAATGAGTACCTGCGTATTCAATTCTGAACTCCTTTTTGAAAACCCCCTACTCAGAAGTGTGTCAAATTCGGTTTAAAGGTTGATGCTTAACACAATCGCATGGCATTTTGCCACACAATTTTTTAGAAGCTAATATATCAAATCTTTTTTCACCAAATTTAGGCTTGAAAAAAAATTTTAATGATGCTAGCTAAGTTAGGTTTGAAATGCGTCTTTTCAATCGTTCTGATTGATTACTGAAAGTGAACTGAATAGTTGGCCAAGGAGAACTTTTTTGGGGCTGCTGCTGCAGGACGTTGACAAGATTGTTGGCCGAGAAATCCACCTAAAGGATATCAACCTCGAGTTGGAGCCGGGCTCCCGCAATGTCCTTTTGGGCTACACATTGGCCGGTAAAACCTCCCTTCTGCGGATTATGGCCGGCATCGATCGGCCTACTCGCGGTAAAATTCTGATCGATGGCCAAGATGTCACCGGCGTATCGGTGCGCAAACGCAGTGTGGCCATGGTCTATCAGCAATTCATTAATTACCCCTCACTGACGGTTTATAAAAACATTG
>JASFIG010000401.1:0-4616 GCA_050122795.1 Desulfobacterales bacterium | reverse complement strand
AGCTCACGACACGCTCTGGCAAATTCTATTTCAGCAGGTTAAACCGTTTTACGGAACCACGGTACCTCTCGTTAGCGTACCCGTTGTCAAATTGATTTGAGATATTTCACCATTCAGCTCTTTTACCCTCGGAGGGACTTATAATGAAGCCAAAAATGCGCGTGATGACAAAAAAACCGTTAAATGCCGAAACACCGATTAAATATCTTCGTTCATGGATTACTGACAACACGCTATTTTTCAAACGGAATCAGGGTCAGTTTGAGAGCTTACCCGAAGACCTTTCCAACTGGAAGCTCAGCATCGATGGACTGGTGAAGCGGAAATTGACGTTGAACTTTGAGGATATTCGACGGATGCCGAAAGTAGAGGTGGCGAATACGCTGGAATGCTCCGGAAACAGCCGATCGTTGCTTCAAGAAAAAGCTTCCGGCAATCCCTGGACGGTTGGTGGCGTGGGCAATGCGGTCTGGGGGGGTATCTGGCTAAAGGATTTATTGGAACATGCGGGGCTTCAAGACGATGCCCGACATGTCAGCTTCGAGGGGTCGGATCTGCCTTTGGGTTCAGCCGGTATCAAGTTTATTCGCAGCATTCCGCTGGAGAAGGCTATCAATTCGACCATCCTTGCCTACGAAATGAACGGAGAACCCCTGCCGCTGGAGCATGGCTATCCACTGAGGGCTCTGGCTTTAGGCTGGACAGGGGCCAATTGTGTAAAGTGGCTCCACAAAATAACTGTACTCAAACAGCCTTACGAAGGCTTTTTCATGGATAATGTCTACCGTATATTTCAAAAAGGCGAAGATCGGAAATCGGGTGAAACTGTTAAAGAGATTTCCGTCAAATCAATCATTACGGATCCGCTGAACGGCGAAACACTTGAGACTGGAGTTGTGGCGATTCGAGGTTCCGCCTACGCAGGGGAAGAAGCAATTAAAAAGGTGGAAGTTTCTGTGGATGACGGCCAGACGTGGATTGCAGCAAAATTGATTGGCATTGAGGAACCTTATGCCTGGCGGCACTGGGAGTATATATGGGATGTCCGAAAAAAAGGTGACTACTCCATTATGGCCCGCGCCACGGATGCCGGCGGGCACCGGCAACCTGAAAGCGCTTATTGGAATGTGCTGGGTTACGGCAATAATGGCAGCCGGGAACATGCCATCCGTGTTAAAATTGTCTGAAAAGATCTGCGAAATACTCGCAAAACTTTAAACAAAAATTGCATCAGCTCTCTCATTGAACATCCGCTGAGATTTTCACCGTCAGCCAGTCGGCTGTATAAAGGTTGTATAAAATCGACCGGCAAAGCGTGAGCTCATATGGTTAAAGCCAAGCCCCCAAAAAGCTTGCAAGATGGTGACAGTGCATTACTGTCTATAGTGAATTGTGGTCAAGGGGTATTCGATCCCGGATGGCCGAACGATACTGATTAGCCTGCATGGCATGTTATGAGCAACCGCAAAATAAAACTACTCGTCACCGGAGCCAGTGGCTTTATCGGCCAGGAGGTCGCCCGCCAGCTGGCCTTCGGCGGCTACCGCCCCCGGCTGATGATTCGCCAGGCCGGTGATGACTGCGACATCTGCCATTTGCCGGCCGATTTCGCGTTGGCCGACCTGCGAAACCGCGAAAGCCTCAAGCAAGCCGTTCAAGGTGTTGACGGAATCGTTCACCTTGCGGCCCGGGCCACTTTCGAATCCTACGAGACATTGAAGCCTTCCATTCTGGACGGTTCACTGGCCTTGATGGAGGCCGGCATTGCTGCCGGCGTGCGCCGCTTTGTCTACAGCTCAAGCCTGCTGGTCTACAACGGGAGCTCGCCCCGCGTGGATGCCGATACCCCGGCCAATCCGATTCTCGATTATGGTCGTATCAAAATCGATACGGAAAAGCGGCTCTCCGAAATGGCTGCATCCGCCGGGGTGTCTTTTGCTGCCCTGCGTTTACCGCATGTCTACGGTGCCAAGGATTTGTATTTCAGCCAACTGCGGGCCGGTCGCCTGATCCTGCCGGGCCTCGGTAAAAATATTTACACCCATCTGCACGTGGCCGATGCGGCTGCCGCCATCATCGCTTGCGCCGAACAGGGTTTTTCAGGCATCCTGCCCTTCGGCGACCGCCTGCCCTCAACCTGGGCGGCCTTTCTCAAAGCCGTCCGGCCCTACTTTCCACACGCACGCGTCCACTTAATACCCCAATGGTTGGCCCTACTGGCCACGGTTCTGCTGACCCCTTTCCGACATCGTCGTCCCAACCCGGGCCTGGAAACACCCGGTGCGGTGCGCACCTACAATTTTAATCTGGCCGTCGATCCGGACCTTCTATGGAAAGATCTGGGACTGGCGCCAGCCTATCCGACCATTCAAGAGGGTATTCCGGCTGTGGCCACGGAAAGCGGCAGTTTGGAGATGCTGATAAACCGGTAAAAGGGCAAACAATTTACATTTGATTACCAAACGATACACACTGAAATCATCAATTACGTATAGATAGCCGCTACCACAATTGAGCCAGAGTGGAGGTTGCGTAATCTAATATCCGATCGTAATTAGAAGCCATCTCAAAAATACCTCATGAGGATAATTGCACAAGCGAGCTGTAACATGCCAAGGAAGTTTTGAGCATGAAACTCGTAGCGAACTACCAGTCTTCTGAAGTTGTGCAACCAGGCGATGAAGCGCTCTACTTTCCATCTGCGCTTATAACGTCTCAGTACCCGTCCATCCTGGGCTTTAGGCTTTTTTCGATTCGCCTTGTGCGGAGCAATTAACTGCGTACCATGTTCATTTAAAAGACGCTGATCCACCGGATCGCTGTCATAGGCTTTGTAACCAATAATGCGCTTTGGAGACCTTTTGATAAAGCGACTTTTGATGGTGTCCTCAACCAACTTTATTTCGTGGGGTGAAGCGCTTTGTATGTCAATGGCGACAGGAAGACCAGAAGCGTCTGCAATTGCCATGATCTTGGTGCCTTTGCCGCGCTTTGTATTGCCGACAAAACGGCCCGCTTTTTTGCGGGTGTGAAACTGCCATCGATAAACGTTTCGCGAATATCGATTTCACCCCGCTCATACAGCTCTTCGGCCAACTCGGTGAGAATCTGTTTAAATACACCATGTTGGGACCATTTTTGGAACCAGCGATGGCAGGTCTGATAGGGCGGATACCGTGGCGGCATATCTTTCCACGGTGCGCCGGTGCGAAGCACCCATAGGATGCCGTTAAGCACATCTCTGGGTTCGCGTCGAGGCCGCCCTCGACCATCATCTTTGTTGTTTGGGGATGGAATTAAATGCTTTAGCCGAGTCCATTGCTCATTTGTTAAGTCCATCCCCAGTATATGTAATATTTCCTAACAAATGTCTAGATTTATTTTTGAGATAGCTTGTCGTAATGCTGGTGCAGACCGTGAATTAACAACAGAGTTTTTTGTATGTGCGAATTAAATTAAAGGCCTATTTTTCGTTTGAGTCGCATTTCAAAATTGAAAATGTTGTGTGACAATTCTAAATCAGGACATAGCTATTTCGTGATATTTTATTCTTCCGCCACTCGGTGGCGCGCTGCAAGAACCGGAAATATGCGCACAACCTGTTCGTCACCACAAGCATTGAGTAGGACTATTATGAGGCTCTCTTCAAGGTCGGAGGTTATATTTTGGGGTCCTGGTCACGACCACCATGTATTCTTTGATGACTATCAAGGAAAAGGGAATGATTTTTTTATAGATTGGAAGCAGCCCTGGCAGACCTTTCATAAATTAACGAACATGCTAAGCATTGTTGAAAATCTTGTGGAGGAAACTTTGGCGCTGGGAGGTTGATTTAGACAATCGACCCGAAACGGAGAAAGACCGTAACTGCCTTCAATCCCGCAATCACCAGAAAATGGCCCTGGTTTTACCTTTATTTGTCAATATCTAATACTTTCGTTGACTTATCCCCATTTATTCGGATATTTTGTGATTCAATCAAATAGGCATACAAAAGTTGTGATTCAATACTAAAGATTTCCATAAATAGACCCGATAATAAAGAAAGGATATCAGAGGGGTTTCTTGTATATAATGAAAATAAAAATTTAAAGAGTCCTTAAAAATGCCAACAATTTCTCTAATATTTAAAGAAAAAATCATAGCAAATTATCAAATGAGCATAGGTGATACCTTGCTCGTCGGCCGTAACAAAACTAATGATATTGTGATAGATAACCTTGCCGTTTCGAATCAACACGCCAAAATAGAATCAGATGGGAATGGATTCTTATATGTTGACCTCAATAGTGAAAACGGCTCATTTGTGGAGGACCGGCTAATCAAATCCCATTGGCTTAATGATGGTGATAAAATTTCAATCGCCAAGCATGACTTGAAATTCTCTAATCCCAAGATCGAAAAAAAAATTAAAAAACAGTCAAATGCAATTAACAAAACGATGCAGATGGATACAAAAAAGTATCGAGAATTAATAAAAAAAAGTAAGCAGAAAATCCATGATGTTACAGTATCGAACAAAAGCAATGCCAAAGAGTCCAGTCAGCCGCCCTGTAAATTGACTTATTTGTCTGAAAGAAAAAAAGACATAGAACTTAATGAGAAATCAGTTAAGA
>JASFIG010000400.1:0-4644 GCA_050122795.1 Desulfobacterales bacterium | reverse complement strand
ATTTCGTGCCTAATTACAAAATTCAATGTGTCCTTCAAATCGTTAGATTGCCAATCGTAATATGGTGTGCTCATAATATTCGGTTAGTGGTTTTATGGTAGGTACTTTGAGGTATGTCTTATCGCCGGTATGTAATTCATTTTTGATTATTTAAGATATATGCGTGCGTTTTTATAGATATGTGATCTGCTCAAGCCCTTTGCGCCGCCTGAGGGCTTCCAGCAGGCCGACGGTCCCGGTCATCATATTGTCACCCCAGGGCGCGCCGAATTCGATCGGCAGCTGCGAGCCGCTGAGCATCTTGCGTTTGGGGCCCGTGGCCACAATGGTTTCAACGGCACTGAAACCCACCGCCTGACGCAGGAAAGCGCCATGGCCACCTTCGGCCAGAATCTGCTCGTGACTCAACTTTCCATCCGCCAGATCACGCAGCAGTTGTTCCAAGCGTTCAAGTGTAATGTCCTGGGTATGGTATTCAAAAAATCCCGCAAGTTCATCACCGGCCATGGCAGCGCCGACCGTATGGGAGGTGGCGATATCCAGAACCAAAAACCGCTTTTTGTTGCGGCAGCGACCATCCAGCGATGCCCCAAGAATGGCCGCCATGCCGCTGTCCATGACAAAGATTTCAGCAGCCGGCAATTGTTGCGCACTGCTGGCAATTGATTTTAAGCGATTCATATTGTCGGGCACCTGATCGGAATGATACAACAGCGTATGCGGATAGGGTTTTTCGTTCAGGCTGGCTGCAAACATATTGTGGCGAAAGTCCAGATGCGATATGCCCGGCTCCGGCACGCCATGGTCCTGGGCGCAGATGGCGACCGCATCAAAGGCATAAGGAACGCCGAAGCTCTTTACGATCTGCTCGACTCGTTGCGGTTCGAGATCGCTCAAAGCGATGAGCGTATGATCAGGATTGTCACGCATTTGGTCGGCCCGGTCGTCTGCGACGACTTTTATGCCCCAGGATTTTACTTTTTGCACATCGTGATTGAGGGTCGCCGAAGCCGATAGCGACATCACCACCTCAGCCTCCCGGGCTCGCTCCATGAGAAGGCGGGTAATCGGACCGCCCCCCATCTCATTGCCCACCACCAGAAGATTTCCGGAAACAGATGCTGCTTTTTCAGCCAGATAGCGCACCGGTGATTTGACCACTGCTTTATAATGCAAATCCGTGCGGGTATCATAAACCAGAATATCCATGGTTCCGGCACCGATATCGATCATCAAAAAACGGCTCATCTTTTAACTGCTCCAGTGCCCATGCTATGTCATAAGCGTGTTTTAATAAATTGAGGGGCTGGGGCGTTTTTCCCAATGATTCATTTCACGGTTCTGTAGAAAGCTCCCAGGCCCTTATATTTTTTATCATTTTTTAATCCGACTCATTAAAAAAATAGCAGCTATTGCCATCACAACACTAATCACAAATGAGTGATTGTAAATTCCGGTTGAATCCCGCAAGGCTCCGGTTATCCAATGGGTCAGGATCGCACCGGCGCCATAAAAAGGCGTCCAGGCGCCGATCACCGTGCCCATGGATCCCTTCGGAAAATAATCGCCGGCACAGGCGCCATAAATCGGAAAGGTTACGCCGTAGAAAATCGCCAGAATCCCAATACAGACGCACAGCATGATCCAGGAATTTGCAAAAATTAATATTCCGGCCAGGGCGGCGGCAATAACCGTATTGGAAATCAGGATGGTCTTTTTGCGGCCGAGGACATCTGATAGCGGCATCACCGTTAATACACCAACCACCTGGCCGATGCCGTGGATGGTCGCCAGCAAACTGGCTTTTTCAAGCGGCAGGCCAAGCTGGTTTTTAGCATAGTCGACCATAAAAGTTGTTATTCCGTAAAGGCTATAGGCTATGGCAAAATAAGAAAGACCGATCAACCAGAATCGATTGTTACTGAATAACTGGCGCAATGACATTTTATGATCGGCGTCCGCCGGGGATGCGACCGTGCCCGGGTCGTCTGATTTTTGTCCCCAGGGCACCAACTCCATGTTTTGCGGGTCGCTTCTGAGAAAGACCCCATTGACGATCGCCATACCCAGGGCCATGGCACCCAGGATAAACCAGGCGTAATGCCAGCTTAACGATGCAACGATTAGCGGAACAACAATTCCCATGGTCGCAAACCCTAAACCATAGCCGGCGGACAGAACACCCAGTGCCAGACCTCGACGATGAGACACAAACCAGCGCTGCACCAGCGTGATCACCGGAGCCCATAAACCGGTGGCCCCCAAACCGGCCAGACCGAAGAAAAAGCTGGCTGACCAGAGCGATCTGACCGTCCCCATCAGAACAACACTAATGCCGAGTACCAGGAGGCAAACGCTGATCACGCGCCGTGCGCCGAGTCGATCCGTCAAATATCCGGTCAGCGGTGCAATGGCGATATAGGTGAACAAATATGCGTTATAGATGGTGCCCGCATCGGCTCTGCCAAGATCCAGTGTCCGGATCATCTCCGGCAACACGATACCATAGCCCAGCCGCACGGAATAGTTGACGAACAGATTAACAAAAGAGATCCCTAATATTACCCAGGCCCAATGTATGGCAGAATCTTTCTTCACCAACGCTTCCTTTTTTTTGGATTCTCCGATTCGTTTTTTATTGAGATTATCCCTGCGACCGATCGCAACTGTGCTGATAAAAATGTTTTCGGAAGACACCTATTTTTTTTGACATGCCAATAAAACGTGTGCCATAGAAAGGTGCACGCACCATTTCTGGAAACCTTAACTTAAATGAGCAAAGAGGCCAACATGAATTTAAAGGGTCTTTCCGGCGGCCAGTATCAACCGCTGTCACCGCAGCAGATCGACACCATCCACGCTGCTTCCCTGAACATTTTAGAATCGATCGGCATCACCTATGAACCCGGATTGGAGGCGACCTTTGCCATGCTCGAAGATGCGGGCGCAACCGTCGATTCCAAGCGCAGCCGCATCACCTTTCCACCGGAACTAGTTGAGGCGCAGGCCGCCAGAGCGCCCGAGCAGGTTATCCTTTACAGCCGCGATGGAATGAACGATCTGGACCTCAGCCAGCACCGCGTTTATCTGGGAACCGGTGGGGCGGCCATTAACATTCTGGATCTTGAAAACGGGCAGGTGCGCCCATCCACCCTAAACGATATATACCAGATCGGTCGGCTCGTGGATGCGCTCGACCATATCCACTTTTTTTTGCGGCCGTGCATTCCAACAGATATCGCGCAAACAGCCTATGACGTCAATGTCTTTTATGCCTGCCTGAAGGCCACCGCCAAACACGTCATGGCCGGTGTTAACGATGTAGAAGGATTGCATAAGGTACTGGACCTGGCGGCGATGATTGCCGACGAGCCGGAAAAGCTAAAAACTGAACCGTTTATTTCCATCATCGCTTCTTTTGCCATCAGCCCCTTGAAGCTGTGCACCCAATCCACGCTGATCATGCTGGAATGCGTGCGCAATCAAATTCCGGTTGCCCTGTCCAGCGCACCGATGGCCGGCTCAACCTCGCCGCTGACCATGGCGGGCACCCTGGCACAACTGCATGCCGAACAGCTGGCAGGGATCACCATCTGTCAGCTGACCCGGCCGGAAGCGCCGATTCTCTACGGCGGCATTCCGGGCATGGCCAATCTGCGAACCGCGGGATATCTGGGCGGAGCGGTCGAATGCGGCATGATGAACGCCGCCATTCACCAGCTGGCACAGTATATCGGGGTACCGAATTACAATTCATCGGGGCTTACGGATGCCAAAATACCCGATGCCCAGGCCGGCTGGGAAAAAGCCATGACCACCGTGCTGGCGGCCATGGGCGGTTCCAATTTCATTCATCACGCTGCCGGTATGCTGGAATCCATGCTGACCGTCGCCTATGAGCAGTATGTGATCGATGATGAAATCATCGGCATGAGTTGTAAAGTGTTGAAAGGCATTACAGTGGACCCGGCGCACCTGGCGCTGGAAGTGATCGATAGCGTCGGGCCCGGTGGTAATTTTATCACCGCGCCACATACGATGGATCATTTGTACTCCGAATATTTTCGTGGGAGTGCGGTCACCGATCAAAAAGATCGCGATACATGGGTCGGGGACGGATCACCGGATGCCAGGCAACGGGCCCGTGAGATCGCTCGTAAAATATTATCGGCGGAAGAAAAGTCCTACCTTGACGCGAAAACCGAACAGGCCATTCGAAGTAAATACGAAATACTCTTGTAAAAATTCAACGCCATGTCAAAATGACGGACTGATCACCAGCACATTTTCTTCTGTGATTTGCTATTCCTTCTCGCCCCAGGTCTTTTTGCTTCTTTCAATCTTTTTTCGGACTGTCGCCCAGCTTTTGGTGGTTAAAAAAGAGCCGTTGAAACGCTCGACCATTTCCACAAACATCTTATAGGGAACGGTAAACGACAGTTCATCGGTTTTAAAAAATTTACGGGCCGAAGGGTCCCAGCCGCCGATCACCGCTTTGCTTTGTCCTTTTGATAAGTAGTGCAGCGGCCAGACCACTACGTTTCCGCAGCCCGCGCCCCAGGGCGATACCACCACTTCAGGGTCGCTGGTCACAAATGCCGCCAGCTGGTGCAGCCCGCTCAAGGTTTCCGGGCGTGAGAAAAA
>JASFIG010000399.1:0-4664 GCA_050122795.1 Desulfobacterales bacterium | reverse complement strand
CAGGTTTTTGAACATCCGAAGTCGGATCGCTTCCGGGAATTTTTGGTCGGCGTTTTTTAAAGGCGCGCTGATTTTGCTGATTTTAAAAACCATTCCCGTGGAAAAATGGTACCTGCAAAAATAACCCCATATCGCAACGGAAATGCAATGAAACAGATGCGCAAACTAGGCGCTTTGTTGATGGCCGTTCTGATTTGCATGTCACTGACGGCCCCGGCTACCGCCGCTGATTGGAAGCAAATTAAAATTGCAACCGAAGGCGCTTACCCCCCGTGGAATTATTTCGATGAATCCGGCAAACTGGTCGGGTTTGAAATCGAGCTGATCAAGGATCTGTGCGGGCGCATGAATGCCGAGTGCGAAATTGTTACCCAGAAATGGCGCGGTATCATCGAGGGGCTCAACAAGGGCAAGTATGACGCCATTATTGCGGCCATGTCGATCACCGAGCCGCGCAAAGAAAAGGTCACATTCTCACGCAGCTATGCCGATACGCCCAATACATTCATCGTGCGCAAAGACAACCCTCTGGCCAACTTTAAATCCGAGCTCGAGCATTTGAATCTGGACGATATCAGTCCCGTGGAACAGAAAGCGCTGGATGCCCTTCTCAATGCTTTTAAAGGTAAAGTCATCGGGGTGCAGGTCGCAACGATCTTCCAAAAATTTGCCGATCAGTATCTGGGCGAGCATTCCGAAATTCGCATCTATGACTTTCAGCACACCGTTGACCTGGAGCTATACCAGGGCCGTCTGGATGCGCTGGTCGGGGGCATGGCCTATTGGATGCCGGTGCTTAAATCCGAACAGGGCAAGGAATATACGACCGTCGGGCCCCCGATGACCGGCGGGCCTTTTGGCAGCGGTATCGGCGTGGCCGTCCGTAAAACGGATCAGGCGCTGGCCGATATGTTTTCAACGGCCATTGACGCAGCACTGCGTGACGGAACCGTTAAAAAACTGGCCATCGAGTGGTTTACTTTCGACACCTCAGCACCGCAATAGCGGTTTTGATGATAGAACTCTGACTGAATTCGCTTATTGATCTTAATTACAGGAAAGCTGTATGTCTCAGGTCGTTGCCTATTTTCCGCTGATTTTGAAAGGAATGCTGCTGACCGTCGAAGTGGCCTTATTATCCCTGCTGATTGCGGTTTTACTCGGTTTGATCGGCGCGGTGGCCAAACTTTCCAAATCCCGCATTGCCAAAACCATCGCGGGCACTTATACCACCATCATCAGGGGCATACCCGATCTGGTCCTGATGACCCTTATCTTTTTCGGCGGCCAGATTCTGGTCAACAATCTTGGTGAAAAACTGGGATTCGATTATATTGATGTGGATCCTTTTATCGCGGGCGTCCTGACCATCGGTTTTATTTTTGGTGCCTATTTCGCGGAGTCCTTTCGCGGCGGGATATTGGCCGTAAACCGGGGAGAAATCGAGGCCGGATACGCCTTTGGCATGACACCGACGCAGGTTTTTTTCCGAATTACCCTGCCGGCCATGGTGCGGCATGCCCTGCCGGGAATCGGCAACAACTGGCTGGTGATGGTCAAGACCACCGCATTGGTTTCGGTAATCGGCCTGCAGGACATGGTTTACAATGCCGGGCTGGCCGGCGGCTCCACCCGCAAACCGTTTACCTTTTATTGCGTGGTGGCCTTTTTGTTTCTGGTCATTACCGGCTTTTCCGATGTCGGTATGCGATGGCTGGATAAGAAGTACAGTGTGGGGGTGCGCAAAGCTTAGCCCGCATTTTTCGTGAATATTTTTTCTTAAAAAAAATCATGGTATCTGCGGGTTGTATAAACCTATGTAGTCAGACACCGATAGTAGCGACACATATAATTTTAAAACCAAGGACCCAAAAATATTCACCCTTCGGCTCGCGAAAAATGCGGGCAAACGTTTTATGGATGTTCAGGTCATCATAGATAATTTGCCGTTGTATCTGCAGGGGCTGCGAACCACCATTGTTCTGGTGTTCGCCTCGCTGGTACTGGGGCTGGTCCTGGCGATACCGATTGCCCTGCTGGCGTCATCAAAAAGCAAATGGATCAGCGCATTGCCCAAGGCCTACATTTATTTTTTCCGGGGCACGCCGCTGCTGGTCCAGATGTTTATGATCTACCACGGCATGGGGCAGTTTGAAGCGGTGCGCCAGAGCTTTCTGTGGGTCATCTTCCAGCAGGCCTGGGCCTGCGCCCTGGTGGCTTTTGCGCTCAATACCGCCGGCTACACGGGCGAGATCCTGCGCGGCACCATCGAGCAGACCCCTTACGGCGAAATCGAAGCCGCCAAGTCGGTGGGCATGTCCAATGCCCTGATTTACCGCCGCATTATTTTGCCCAGCACCTTCAGACGGGCCCTGCCCGCCTACGGCAACGAAGTCATCTTCATGCTGCATGGCAGCTCTTTGGCCGGGCTGATCACCATTGTCGACCTGTTCGGTGCGGCCAAAATCGTCAACGCCCGCAATTTTGTGCCGTTTGAATCCTTTATCGCCGCCGGTATTTTTTACCTGGCCATCACGTTTATGATCGTCTATGGATTCAAAAAAGCCGAATATTACTGGCACGCCTACCTGCGACCGCGCGAAAGCTAGTCTCGTGTCCCGAGAATAATCTATAATTTTTTTAGAAATACAAAGGTCATTGCGAGGAGTGAAGCGACGACGCAATCTGATCCGCGATCGCGGATCGTCCCGAGCGATGCTTCGCATCGGATTGCTTCGCTGCGCTCGCAATGACAGTTTTAGCGCCCGTTCATCGCGGCAAGATGCCGCTCCCACTAAATGATAAGAGCTGAGCGGAATGAATTATCAGGCATGAGTTTGCATCCCGCCTGAGCGGGACTGATGATTTATGGAGCGACCGCATCTGCAAAATGCATTTACGATGTCGCTGTCTATATCTGGATTTTGCACCAGCCGGAAGCTCTCGTTATTTTTCATACAAATTAAGGCGATAACAGGTTCTCACCTTTTTCTTTGATGGGATCTTTGCCGGCGATCTTGGCCAGGATGCGCCCGGGCCGGGCGTAGCGGTCGGTGTTGATGGAAAAGACGATGCCGCTGACAGCGCTTTTGAGGGTCGTGATGCGATCTTCCGATTTGTCTGCCAGAGGATTGACGATCTCGGCAACCACCTCGCCTTTGTCGACGCGGTCCCCGGGTGCTTTTAAAAATACCACCACCCCCGGGGCCGGGGCCTTGAGGTGCTCGACACCTCTCAACGGTGTGGCTTCATTTTTCAACGGCGGAAGCTCGGGCGCCGCTCCTTTGATAAAGCCTCTTCTTTGCAGAAACCAGAAGATGTTCTGGGCATCCTGCTGCGCCTGCGCATGGGACACATCGGCCATGCCGCGCAGCTCGACCGTTGCGGCCAGGCAGGCCGAAGGGATGGGGTGGTCCGGGAATTTTTTGGCCAGCTGCCACCAGATGCGGCTGCAGGCTTCGTCATAGGGGGTCACACCGGAATCTGCTGCCAGCAATGTCACTTCGGCGCCCAGCTGGGCGGACAGATCTGCGGCTTCGGGCCACAGGGGTGTACCCAGATAAACGTGCATGAGAGCCTGGTAGTCGCAATGCAGATCCAGCAGGATATCGGCATCAACTGACAGCAAGAGCAGCCGATGTTTGAGCGCGGCGGCCTCATCGGGCGGGGAAATGGACCCCAGGATCTCGCCGGCGGCCTTGCGGATCAGGGCCACATTCTCCTCCGCTGAGCTTCCCAGCCGGTCTTTGACCTGCTCGGCGATCCGGGCGCTGATGTCCGGATACTGGCGGTTAAAATTGATGTTATTGAAAAAATCAAAACGGCCCTGCAGGGCTTCATCGCGCCACTGGCTGACCCCGATGGGATTGGATACCGGCACGAGCACAATGTGTCCATCCATCTTTTTTTCGGCGTCGGCCCGATCAAAAAGGTCGATCAGATGATGCATGACGACGAAGCCAGGGGCTTCGTCGGCGTGCAGGCCGGCCTGGATGTAGGCTTTACGGCCGGCGGTTTGCTCGCCGTAATGGATGGCCTTTATTGTGCGTGCATTGCCCAGACTGGTCGCCGGCAGAGTGAACTGTTTTATGGTTTTGGTGCCCATGGTTCTTCTGCTCCGACGCATTGCTCGATTTATTACCTGAATTTCGCACGGATTGGAGGCTTGCATATGCAAGGCATTTAAGGGCAAGGCTTGAGTGAACTATGCCTTATCCTTAATAACGCAGCAGATGGAAGCCTCCGGCTCGCCCTGTTGAATGCCGCTTCGCGGCCCCCCCCGTAGGGATTCAATAGGGCTCGCCCGTCGGGTGAAAATTAGTGAGATAAGATGTCCTTCATTCATTTTACCAGATCGCTATTTCGTTGTTCTTAAATAATTTGCCAAAATTGCTGCCATTTATGATAAACGCAACTTTCATTTCTTTTCCTGCAAATTCAGATCGAGTAGGGGGAGGCCTCACAGCCTCCCTCTCTCACACCACCGGGCATACGGTTCACGTACCACGGCGGTTCTTTATGTTAATACCGGTCCAAGTCGCCGCAGCGTCTGAAGCATGCAAATCAACCCGAACTGATCAAAGTAGCGTCTGGGCAGTGCCTGGTTCATGTGAGAAGCCCCGGCATTAAACCAGGGGCCGCGCTGATTAAACGCCGAGCGGGCC
>JASFIG010000398.1:0-4666 GCA_050122795.1 Desulfobacterales bacterium | reverse complement strand
TACCATCGACCGGGCCGTCGAAGCCAAAGGCGACACGGTTATTTTTCATCTGCCCAAACCCTACCCGCCCTTAATGAGCATCCTGTGTTACACGGCCGCGTCGGTTGTGGATAAGGAATGGTCCATTGCCAAAGGCTGCTGGGATGGAAACATTCAAAATGCCGCTAAATACAATAATCCGGCGCCCGGCCACGAGCCGTTGCAAAAAATCGAAAACGGCACCGGGCCCTATCGGCTCAAACAATGGGAGCCGGCCAAACAGTTTATCTTTGAACGCTTTGAAGGCTATTGGGGCCCCCGGCCCCAAATCAAGACCGCTATCGTCAAGTACGTCAAAGAATGGAGCACCCGCAAGCTGATGCTTCAAAATGGCGATGCTGACCGGGTGGTGGTCGATACACCCTACGTGCCGGAAGTCAAAGCCATGGAAGGCCTCAAGATCTACGAGGTACCCCAATTAGGTTTTACGGCCGGTATGTTCTGCCGCAAAATCAATCCAGCCGGTAATCCGAATATCGGCAGCGGCAAATTGGACGGCAACGGTATTCCGCCGGATTTTTTCTCCGATATGAATGTCCGCAAAGCATTTCTACACGCCTTTGACCGTGAGACATACAAGCAGGACGTGTTCCACGGCCTGGTCATTATGCCCACCAGCCCCAACGTTGAGGGGTTGCCCTATCACAAAGCGGTGCCGGTGTATGCGTTTGATTTAAAAAAGGCCGCTGAATATATGAAAAAAGCCTGGGGCGGCCAGGTGTGGGAAAAAGGCTTTAAAATGATCATTACCCACAACACGGGCAACGAAATGCGCGAAGCGGCAGCAGTAATGCTGGCTGAAAATATTATGTCGCTGAACCCCAAATTTAGGATCGACGTGCGCAATGTGGAATGGAAGGATTATGTCGTCAAAATCCGCGATTTCCAATACCCCATGTTTCTGAGCGGCTGGGGAGCTGATTATGCCGATCCCCACAATTTTGTCTACCCGTTCATGCATTCCAACGGCTATTACGGCAAATTTATGGCGTTACAGAACGACAAAATTGATGCCCTCTGCGATGCGGGCATTGAAAATGTGGATCCAAACAAACGCGCGCAACTCTACTCCCAGCTTCAGAACATCTGGCATGCGGACGCCATTGGTATTCCGCTCTACCAGCAGATTGTGGTCCGTGCTTACCGGGATTATGTGCACGGCTTTGTCCCCAACGCCATGTTTACGGATGATAATGAGATCATCAAGCGCATCGTCAAAAAATAGAAGCGCTAATCGGTTGAGCCCGTTGGCGCGTTAGCCCGTTTGCCGGTTCGTCCATTTCCTTTCTTCGTCGGCCAAACGGGCTCAACCGGCCCAACCGGCTCAACCGGCTCAACCAGAAAATTATGCTCGCCTACATTACGCGCCGGTCTTTGTTGTTGATATTTGTGCTGTTCGGGGTATCCGTCCTGATATTTGGCATATTAATGACCTTCAGTCCCGAACGCAGAGCCGCTACCTTTGTTACCTCGCCCCAGCAAGCCAAGGACATCCCCAGGATTATTAAACAGTTCGGCCTGGATGATCCCTTCTACGTCCAATACGTTCGCTGGATAAAGGAGGTTTTCAAAGGCAATCTGGGCTGGTCTCTGGTGGCCAGCAGGCCCGTGTCCGAAGCCTTCTGGAATTACTTTCCGGTTACGCTGGAGATGAATCTATTTGCCGCCCCGATTGTGATCATTTTCGGCATCTGGCTGGGGACATTGTCCGGCATCCATCGGGATACCTGGATCGACCACGGCACCCGTATTCTTGCCATTGTGGGCTGGTCGTTACCGACCTTTTTATTTGCGCTGGTGTTGCTGATGATTTTTTACGGCTATTTTCAAATTTTCGCACCGGGCGTGATCAGCGATCACCTGAGTATGTTTATTCTGGACAATCCGGATTCATTTAAGGCCTACACCGGTTTATACACGCTCGATGGCATTCTAAACGGGCGTTTGGACATCACCTTAAATGCCCTGTCTCACCTGGTTTTGCCCGTGCTGACCTATGTGATCGTTGTGGTGGCCCTGAATATGCGGGTGATGCGCTCGGGGATGATCGAGGAACTATCCAAAGAATATGTTATTACAGCCGTCGCCAAGGGCGCTGATAAGAAAACGATTCATATCAAACACGCTCGGCGCAATGCCCTGCTGCCCGTCATTACGGTGGCCGGCCAGCTGGTGGCCATCTCCATGGAAGGCAGCGTTGCTGTCGAAGTGGTTTATAACCGGCATGGGATCGGCTGGTGGCTGGCCGAATCAGCCGTCCAGCTCGATATACCGGTTCTGATGTGCATTTGTCTGTTTATGGCGGTTATTTTTGTGATCACCAACCTGACGCTGGATATTTTGTATGCCTATATCGATCCGAGAATTCGGTTGAATTAGTTCAATTAGTTTAAATTTGTTTTATTGGTTTAGTTTCAGATGGCCAAGCATTAACCAATTAAACCAATAAAGCCAATCCAACTACAATAACGTTTCTATTCTATGACTGACCAGCATCCCAGATGGCGTGAGCTTAAATTTACGCTGTATCGAATCTTCAGAAATCCGTCTGCGGTCATCGGATTCCTGCTGGTTCTGTTTTTTCTGGCGGTGGCGGTCTTTGCACCTTACATCGCACCGCCGAAATATGCTCACAATCCCTACCTGATGCCGCACAAAGGTTTTTCACCGACCCCCAAACCGCCAAACAAAACCCATATTTTCGGCACGGCTTCCGGTCAGTATGACATTTTTTATGGTGTGGTCTGGGGCACCCGCACGGCGTTTAAGATCGGGCTCTTTGTGGTGGGTTTTGCGGCCCTGGTGGGAATCACGCTGGGGGCCATATCCGGCTACTATGGCGGTATCGTTGACGAGGTGCTCATGCGGGTCACCGATATCATGTGGGCTATACCCACACTGGTGCTGGCCATGACGATTGTGGTGGCATTTGGCCGGGGACTCGACAAAATCATGTATGCGCTGGCACTGGTGGGCTGGCGCTGGTATGTGCGCGTGATTCGTTCCGAAATTTTGACGTTGCGGGACCAGGATTTTGTTCAGGCCGCCAAAATCATGGGTGTTTCGGACACAAAGATTATCCTGCGCCACATTTTGCCCAATGCGATCTATCCGGCTTTGATCCTGGCTTCCATGGACATGGGATCGATGGTGATCACCGCTTCTTTTATGAGCTTTGTGGGCCTGGGAGCGCCCAAAGGATATGCGGATTGGGGCCAAATGGTGGCGCTGGCACGAAACTATATTGTCGGCCCACCCGACGATCCGTTCAAATTCTGGTATACGATTGTCATTCCCGGCGGTTGCATCGTTCTTTTTGTACTGGGATGGAATCTGATCGGTGACGCCCTGCGCGATGCCTTTGACCCGAAACTCAGACGAAGATAGTTCGAATATGGAATGCGGATTTCGGAATGTTTGATTTTAATTTTTTGACAGGATCTACAGGATTATTCAGGATAATTTTATTTTGGCTTTCTTCTGGAAAGCCAAGAAAAAATCATATAAATCCTGTTAATCCTGTCTAAAGAAAAGAAAATGGCTAAATTGCTGGAAACCGAAAATTTGGTGACCAACTTCTACACCTATGAAGGGGTGGTTAAGGCCCTTAACAAAGTCAGCCTGGTGGTTGATCACGGCGCTACTTTCGGGCTGGTGGGTGAATCCGGCTGCGGTAAAAGCGTAACCGTGCGTTCCATCATGCGTATTGTGCCGGAGCCCGGCCGTATAGAAGACGGCAAGGTGATCGTTTATTTAGATGAAAAGCGCCGGCACGCGGGCGTGGATTTGCTTGCGCAATCAGAGGCTTTTATGGAGAATCTGCGCGGCGACCGTATCTCCATGATCTTTCAAGAACCGAATGCAGCCTTGAACCCGACGATGAGCATCGGGGACCAGGTTGGCGAAAGCTTTTTATTTCATCAAAAACAAAAGCTGTACGCAACAGTTCTCAAAGATCTTGATTCGGAAGACTGCCGTACGCTCTTTCCACTAAAACAGTTTCAGCAGGCGCTTTACCGCATCGCCGCCCGGCAGCCGGATGCTCCGATTCTCAATCTATTGGATCGGATTCCGATCTTAAAACACTGGCAGAGCAGAGTGAAAAGAGAAGCCCGGCAGCGCGCAATTGAGATTATCGGCAAACTGGGTCTTTCCAATCCCGAACAAATTGTGGATCAGTATCCGCACAATCTATCCGGAGGCATGAAACAGCGCATCGTGATTGCGATTGCATTGGCCTGCAGCCCGGTTTTGCTCATCGCGGATGAAGCCACCTCAAATCTGGACGTGACTATTCAGGCCCAGATACTGGAGCTGCTGCGTCGCTTGAAACAGGAAGGTATTTCCTCGATTTTACTGATCACTCATGATTTGGGCGTAGTGGCGGAAACCTGCGATCGGGTCGCTGTGATGTATGCCGGCAACCTGTGCGAAGTCGCAGATGTCAAAGACCTGTTCCAGAATCCAATGCACCCGTATACCCGGGCCCTGCTTGACGCCTTGCCCAAATTTTCAATGGAAGCCGATTTAAAAAGCATTGAGGGCCATGTGCCCAATCTGGTTTCACCGCCGAGTGGCTGCCGCTTTCATCCCCGCTGTGCGCACGCTATGGCGAGTTGCCGGGAGG
>JASFIG010000397.1:0-4672 GCA_050122795.1 Desulfobacterales bacterium | reverse complement strand
GCCGAAGCCGGCATGCTTGGCCGAATGCAATCAAAAATAAAGCATCGTTTCCATATTCTTAAGCTGCTTTGGTTTACTTGTCAAATAATAATGATAGGCAATGAATGGCAAATTCGGACATTTTTATAAAAATTATATAAAATTTAGATAGTTAAATATTTGTTTGATTTATAATGACGAAATTATTTACTTAAATATTTACTCATCCTAAACCGTAAAAATCCCAAACAGAGGTGAATGCCAAAATGCAGATGCAACCCCAAAAGGAGCTGATTGTGACGCGCTTTCCCCCCAGTCCGACCGGATTTTTGCATGTCGGCAATGCGCGCACGGCCATTTTCAACTGGCTGTACGCCCGTCGCATGAAGGGAAAATTTGTTTTGCGTATCGAAGACACGGATACCGAACGCTCCACCCAGCAAGCCATCGACGCTATTTTTGAGGCCCTCGAGTGGCTGGGAATCGACTGGGACGAGGGGCCCTATTATCAAACCAAACGACTCGATATTTACAATCAACATTTAGAGCGTCTGATCGACTCCGGTCATGCCTATTATTGCACCTGTTCACCCGATGAGATCACGGCCATGCGTGAAAAGGCCATGGCCACCGGCGGCAAACCCAAATATGACGGCACCTGCCGAGATAGAGGATTACCGAAAACACCGCAAGCGGTTATCCGGCTGAAAGCACCCATAAGCGGAACGACAGTGGTCGAGGATGTCGTCAAAGGTGACATCGTCTTTCAAAACGATGAGCTGGATGATTTCATCGTCTGCCGCAGCGACGGCATTCCCACCTATAATTTCGCGGTGGTCATCGATGACATCACCATGCAGATCAATACTGTGATCCGTGGCGACGATCACGTCATGAATACGCCCAAACAAATCCTGGTTTACAAAGCGCTGGATTGCCCCCTGCCGGTTTACGGTCATGTCCCCATGGTGCTGGGAACCGATAAAAGCCGTTTCAGCAAACGTCACGGAGCCGTATCGGTGTCGGCCTACCGGGACATGGGCTATCTACCGGATGCGATGCTCAACTATCTGGTCCGCCTGGGCTGGTCACACGGCGATCAGGAATTTTTCACGCGCCAGGAGTTGATCGAGGTGTTTGACCTTGAACACATCGGGCGTTCCGCCGGCGTTTTTGATCCTGAAAAACTCTTATCGCTGAATGCGGACCATATTCGGGCCACGCCGGTTGAAGAACTGGTGGAACCTCTTAAACCCTTACTAAAGCGTCACGGCACTGCCGTTGAGGATACCAACCTTCTGCTCAAGGTTATCGAGACCCTGCACGCCCGCAGCAAAACCCTGGACGACATGGCGCAAAGCGCTTTGTTTTATTTCGCTGATGAGATCGACTACGAAGAAAAGGCCGCCCGGAAATTTTTAAAGCCGGCCGTGCTCGAAGCCATGCAATTGTTGCTGGCGCAATTGGAAACCCTGGAATCATTTTCCGAAGAAAATCTGGAAACGGCATTTAAGGCGGTTATGGATCAGACCGGACTCAAGCTGGGCAAAATCGCCCAGCCGGTACGGGTGGCCCTGACCGGCCGAACCGCCAGCCCCGGCATTTTCGAGGTGGCCACCATCATCGGCAAGAATAAAGTAATTGCGAGGTTAAAAAAAGCGATTCAATATGTTGAAAGAAGATCAGATTAAAAAAAATAGAATATTATTAGCCACAGACCCACACAGACATACACAGACAATATCTTTTCCTCGGGCGACGCTGCCCGAGGAAAAACTGTATGCCCTGCGGGCAATAAAGTAGCACTCTAACAAGCCACATTCATTGGTATAAGTTTTGGTTGCTTCCTATATACGATGATTTTGATTTTTTGATCCCGCGCAGCGGGATGACTGTTTTTGTTCGGCCATCTTGTCCCGCATAAGGCGAAGCCTTTTTGCGGGACGTCGGCCGAACAAAAGGTCCGTGTGAGTCCGTGTGGGTCTGTGGCTAATGACAACAGAAAAATTGACTTGACGGGCGGCCAGATGATATATATTTAAGATTGACTTGAAGATGCTGGGGGATCGTCTAGCGGCAGGACGACGGGTTCTGGCCCCGTTAACCCAGGTTCGAATCCTGGTCCCCCAGCCATTTAAATCAAAAAGGGCTAGCGAATTGTTCGCGTCAGCCCTTTTTGATTTAAATGGTCCTGAGCTTTTATCCTGAGCCTGCCTGCGGTGAGCTTGTCGAATCCGTCGACGGGTGTCGAAGGGCCATTTAGACGCGTTCAGGGGTACGCCACAAAAGTGGGTACCCCTGCTATTTATCCTGGGTTTATGCAAGGGCTCAAGCTTCGGCACGCTCAGCATGCCGGGCCAAATGGAGGAACCCAAAGACTTCGTCCTGATTGATGAACACTGTGATTGTCGAAGGTTAGGTTTCCAGTAAAATTTTATGAATTTGTAAACGAAATGAAATCATTTTGACGGCACTTTGGATTACCGGTATATATCTAAAGCGACAGGCTTTTCAATCAAAAATGATGATTTTCGAAACTGGTGATAAATTGAGAAAATGGAGTTCAAAGGATACCTCATAAAAACTGTGATTTCAAAAAATATCACAAATACCCGAAATTCTGATTTATCATAATATCTCCCCCTTTACTTAAGGTAACCTTTGTGTTACTTTATAAACAATGATCACAATCAAGGAATACATCGACTCTAAAGGTCGGAATCCATACGCCAAATGGTTTAACCGCCTCAATGCGCCTGCGGCTGCCAGGGTTGTGACAGCATTGGTTCGAATGGAGCAGGGTAACTTTTCGAATACCAAGAGCGTTGGTGAGGGCGTGCTGGAAAACCGAATTGATTTCGGACCCGGTTATCGCATTTATTTTGGCCGCGATGGTGATCAAATTGTCATCTTGCTCGGCGGTGGCACCAAAAAACGGCAGCAAAAAGACATAGAGGCTGCGAAGATACTTTGGAAGGAATACAAAAGAAGAAAGAGACAGGAGAGCTGATAATGGCACTTACTAAAGATTTTAAAGAAACAATCAAAGATCGGATCGAACGCGATCCTGCCTTCCGTGAAGAACTACTGAAAGAGGGTATCGAATGCCTTTTGACGGGTGACGTGGACACGGGAAAGGCTATTTTGAGAGATTTTATAAACGCGACAATCGGTTTTGAAAGCCTCGGCAGCGCCACGGATAAATCCCCCAAGAGCCTAATGCGCATGTTTAGTCCTAAAGGCAATCCTCAAGCCCGCAATATTTTTGAAATCATTGCGCATCTGCAAAAGCGGGAAGGAATTCATTTCGAAGTGCAAACGAAGCGTTAAGAGATGATACATATCTGACTGCAGATTAGCCAATCACGAACACATCCTTTTTGGGCCTTATCGGATTTTGCACTTCGAGCCCCTATACGTAATTTTCATTATTTAAGGATTGGTGATACTAACCTTGACTTATTAATGTGTACATATTAATATGTACACATATAAAAGGAGGTGTTTGAAACATGCAAATCAATGCGGCAGAATTTCGTACAAAGTGTTTCAAAATCCTTGATCAGGTCAAATCCACCCACATGGAAGTGATTATCACCAAACGCGGAAAGCCGATTGCAAAACTGACACACATTGCAAAAAAAAATGACAAAGATCCGCTCTTAGGCGCTTTGTCCGGATCAGGTCAGACGCTTGGCGATTTGACACGACCGGTTTCTGATTCCAAAGATTGGGAAATAGACTAATGATTTTACTGGATACGCATGCGTGGTGGTGGAGCTTGACCGAGCCGGAAAATCTATCAAAGACCGCAATCAAAACGATCAGGCAGACAAAAAGCGATCAGCGCATGATCGCTTCGATCTCAATTTGGGAATTTGCCATGATGGCAGCCAAAAAAAGAATCCGCCTGAAAATTTCGGTGGCAAAATGGCTGTCACGGGCACTGAAGGAAACCGGGTTGGGCGTCATTGAGATATCCCCTGAAATCGCCATAGACGCATGCAATTTGCCCGGCAATTTCCATAAGGACCCGGCTGATCGACTGATCGTGGCCACCGCCAGGGTGAACAATTTACGACTGGTGACGAAAGATGAAAAAATGCTCGCATATCCCCATGTAGATGCGGTTTGGTAAGCAGGGTGGATCATAGCTGACATTTTCCGAATCGCGCTTCATTTATCTTATGCAGTAAGACCCGGTCGTACAAATAATGTGCCGATTGGTTTTTGAGACCGACCATGACCGCTTCAATCAGCGGTTCGCTTCTGTGTTCGGGCATCCAGCTTTTTTCCGATGTGAATGGTATGCCAAATGTGTCATGACACATAAGGTGCATTACAATGCGTACCATGGCACAAACTGGAAAAAAATCCCCCCGCCCGGTCCCGGGCGGGGGATGCTGCATGGGATTTGAGCTGTACCCGCTGGCCGCCGGGATGCTCTCTCATTGTTTTACGGGGTTTGCCCGTATCGATTCTGATTTTGATGTTTGTGCGCGTTCTGTTGCTCTGGTTCCTGTTGCTCCTCATGCTGATAGTGATGCTGCTGTTGGTGCTGATGCTGATGCTGGACCTGTTGCTGCAGCCCCTGGTTCTGGCTGCCGCCGCCGTTAACGCCCTGGCCGCCGTTACCGTCGCCGTTGCCGCCATTGCCGCCACCGTTTCCGCCTAAACCACCGGAGCCGCCACT
>JASFIG010000396.1:0-4682 GCA_050122795.1 Desulfobacterales bacterium | reverse complement strand
ACCGTGGCGGCCAGTCCGCATTTTTACTCACGCGCCATAGCGATGACCGGACGACCTTTCGCAACAGCGAAAGGGGACCGCCCCCGGAGATGAATACGGCCAGAACCCGAAAAAATGAAATGGCAAGGTTGATTTTAAAACCTGATTGAGCTAATGGCGAAGGAGCATACCAAGGGCCTACTAAAGGGGGGTAAAAGAATGCAGCCGCTGTTTTCACCTTTTACGCTCAGAGGCATCCAACTGAAAAATAGAATCGTCATGCCCGGCCTGGCGTCTTTTTTAATCAGTGACGACGGCTCGATTACAGATGCCACGGTCGAGCATTATCGCCGAAGAGCGGCCGGCGGACCGGCAATGATTATCATGGAAGCTTGTGCGGTCTCGCCTGAAGGAGTGGTGTCCAATCACCAGGCCCGTATCGATAATGACCGTTTTATCGAAGGCCTGCATAAAATTGCCGCCGTGATGAAATCAGAAGGATCGACACCGGCCGTTCAAATTCATCACGGCGGACGACAGACGTCGATCAAGGTCATCAAACGCAAACCGTTGGCGCCTTCCGCGATTCCCTGCCCGACAATCCGGGGGGAAGTCGAGCCTTTGACAACCGAAGGAATCCGCGACATCGTTCAAAAATTTGGTGAAGCGGCCGAGCGTGCGGTGCAAGCGGGATTTGAACTGGTCGAAATTCACGGCGCGCATGGATATCTGATCAATCAGTTTTTATCAAAGGTGAGCAATGCGCGCGAGGACGAGTATGGTGGCGATATTGTCGGCCGCAGTCGATTTGCCATCGAAATTGTCGAGACCATTCGTCAGCGCCTCGGACCGCACTTTGCGCTGTCCTTTAAAATCAGCGCCCAGGAGTTTTTACCCGACGGCCTGACAGTTGCCGAGAGCATAGACATCTTAAAACATCTGGTAAACGCCGGCATCGATGTGGTTCAGGTTTCCGCCGGGAACGATATTACGCCGGAATGGATCTGCCAGCCCATGTTTATGGAGCAAGCCTGCCTGGCGCAATCCGCCGCCCGGATTAAAGAGGCTTTGAACATTCCGGTAATGGCCGTCGGCCGGATAAACGACCCATTGATCGCCAATGCAGTTCTGGAAAAAAACCAGGCGGACCTGGTTTGCATCGGTCGGGGACTTTTAGCCGATCCGCAGTTACCCAATAAAGCGAAAGAGGGTCGCCTTGACGAAATTCGCACCTGCATCGCCTGCAACACCTGCATGCAATCCATTTTTCGCAAAGGCCGCATTGAATGTCTGGTCAATCCGATGCTGGGTCGCGAAAGAGAAATGGCTATCGTGCCCACCCGCAAACCCAAAAGAGTCATGGTGGTCGGTGGCGGCCCCGGCGGTTTGAATGTGGCCTGGGTGGCAGCCAGGCGCGGCCACAGGGTCGATGTTTTCGAAAAACGAAGCGCTCTGGGCGGACAATTGCTTTCCAGCAGAGTGCTGGACCACAAGAAAGAATTGCTCAGCCTGATCAGATTTCAGAAAAAACAGATCGAGAAATTCGGTGTGACCTGTCATCTCAACCATGCGGTCCAGGCGACAGACATCCAGAAGTTCAATCCGGATGTCATCGTTCTGGCTACCGGATCGCAACCGGCGCTTCCGCCGGTGGACGGCATCAATAGGGCCATTGTAATGACCTACGAAGATGTGCTGAACGGCGTCCCGCCGTCCTTTCAAAAAGCGGTGGTCATCGGTGGCGGCGCGACCGGACTGGAATTGGCCCTGTACCTGGCTGAAAATGGCTGTCATGTGAGTGTGGTCGAGATGCTCGCTAAAATCGGACGCGGCCTCGAATCGATGACCAAAAAGATTTTGCTCGGCAGGCTCAAAGCGCATCATGTCCGCATACGAAACGAAACCCAACTGGTGCGAATTGAAAACACAGGCGCATTGGTGACTGGCAGCGACGGAAACGAGATGTTGATTGAAGCCGAAAAGGTCATTCTGGCAACCGGTACCCGGCCGTACAATGAACTTTATCAAAAAGTCAAATCCCTCGGTTATGAAACTCACCAGGTCGGCGATTGCCTTGAAACCCGCAATGCCAAGGCGGCGATTTATGAAAGTGCTGTGCTGGGACGTAAAATTTAACAGCTAAGCTTTCATGTGTCAGATTTCAGGGCCAGGGCTTTATAGTGGTTGTCAAAAAAACGTTCCGATTGCAGAACGCTTTTTTGCTACAACACTTATGCCGCCATCCTTTTTCTTCGGAACATTAATATGACAAGCGGTATAATCGGCGGTCACCGGCTACTGGCTTCTGACAGCTGGCTGCTCGTATACCGATCGTACAACCTCCAGATGATTCAACCAGTCAAAAGCCAGCGACAAGCAGCCAGTAGCTGATGACAAGCGGCCAAAGTGCTGACGACTGACGAATAACTAAGAAGAAGATGAGGCTGACCGGGTGGCCTGATACTGACGGTAAAGGCCGCGAAATTGATGATAGGTCAGGCCCAAGATCCGGGCGGCTTTTTTTTGATTGTATTTTGCTTTTTGCAGGGCGGTTTGCATGCGGGTGACTTTCAGCTGCCAGACGGCCTCTTTAAGGGGCGCCTGAAGCAGTTCAGACGGGTCCGTCTCGGCAGCCCGGTCATCCGGTACCGGTTTTTCTGCAGCGGCAGATTCCGTGCTGACAAACGGAGAATGAAAGGGATCAAAGTCTATTTCGGTGATGATGGTCGCATCGGAACGGTAAACAGCCCGCTCAACAACATTTTTTAATTCCCGAATGTTGCCCGGCCAGCTGTGATTCTCGAGCGCTGCAGCGGCATCAGTACTAAAAGCCGGAATTTCGTTCCATCCGAGTTCCAGCGCCATCCGACCGGCGAAGTGCATAGCCAGCAAAAAAATATCTTCCTTACGCTCTCTGAGCGGCGGCAGAAATAATACTTCAAAAGAAAGCCGATCCAGCAAATCCTGTTTGAAAAGATTCTTGCGGGCCAGATTTTTTAAGTCAGCGTTGGTCGCAGCAATAATGCGCACATCCACCTCCACGCTCTCGGAGCTGCCGACCCGCTCAAAAACACTATATTCGACTACCCTCAGAATTTTCTCCTGGACCTCCAGCGGTATACTTCCGATTTCATCCAAAAACAACGTTCCCCGATCGGCGGCCTCAAACCGGCCGGCCCGTCTTTGCAAAGCACCGGTAAAGGCACCTTTTTCATACCCGAATAGCTCGGATTCAATCAGAGATGGCGACAGAGCCGCACAGTTGAGTGCGACCATCGGCGCCTGCCATCGATCCGACAGAAAATGCAGCCGCGAAGCGGCCAGTTCCTTTCCGGTTCCTCTTTCTCCGATTAATAAAACCGGTCGATTCACAGGCGCGACGCGTGAAAGCCGTTCCTGGAATGCCAAAAACGGCTCGGATTGACCCAGGGCCTCTGTGACCACTGTGGCCGTGCGGGAATCCAGACTTTTCTGGTGTGGGATAAACGACTGATTCATGGCTATTTATGCCTTATTATAGTTTTTTTTGCTAATTATAGGTATTTTTTACCAAAGTGTCAAGTATGCTCTTAATTTAATTTTGATAATAATATCATATGTTTAAGATCTTGACGGGCTCTGGCACACAATATGCTTTGCTTAGGGCTACTCGTTATTTGTTATTGGTTCATTGTTTGAAGCAGATGCATCCCGTTTGATGGGTCGTCATTCTCAGAAAGATACTGTTAGCAATCTCCAATTTCTAATAACGAATAACAAATAACAATGAACACTGAATTGAGCGTATGAGGCGAAATTCAGGTTTCCTGACAGGGAGGTCATCATGGGTATTTTTACACGATTTCGCGATATTATCAGCGCCAATATCAATGCGATTCTTGACAAAGCCGAAGATCCGGAAAAATTGATCAAGCTGATGATCAGAGAAATGGAAGACACACTGGTTGAAATCAAGGCGGCCTGTGCCGGCGCCATGGCCAGCAGCAAAAAGGTTCAGCGGCAACTGGCGGCATTGCTGGAGCGGATTCAATACTGGGATGAAAAGGCCCAACTGGCGGTCAGCAAAGGCAGAGATAACCTGGCGCGCGAAGCTCTGGTTGAAAAACGCCGGTATACCCGCCGAATAGATGGCCTTGAAAACGAGCTCAGCGAACATACCCTTTTGGTCGAACAATATCAGGCCGACATCCGACAGCTGGAAGACAAATTGAAATCCGCCCGTGACAAACAGCGTCTGCTCGTCCAGCGCCATATTCATGCCAGCCAAAAAATACAGGCCCAGGAAGAAATCAGACGGGTCGATAGTACAGCGGCCATGATGAAATTCGATGAACTTGAAAATCGTATCGAGCGCATGGAAGCCGAAGCCGATCTGGTCAATTTCGGGAAACAGTCGACCCTGGACGCCGAATTCGAAGCGCTGGATGTGGATGAAGAAATTGAAAAGGAATTGCAAGCTCTGAAAACGCCGGATTCGGGCTCTACAGCCGCTGAAACGCAAACATCCGATTGATGACCGTGGGAAATGCGGCAGGGGGAAAAAATTTTTGTTGATCGATTTGCCCGGATAATTTTATAAACTTCTAATGGAGATAGAGGACATTTTTGCCAGCTGCAACCCTTTGACGTTCGCGTCTCTTTAAAGGGAGCCACATCAGGTAAAATTAAACTGAGCAAAGCAAGGTAAAACCAAAATGAAAGAA
>JASFIG010000395.1:0-4691 GCA_050122795.1 Desulfobacterales bacterium | reverse complement strand
GCGCCGGGCAATCACCGCTTCGATTGCTATCATTATTTTGATGGCAGGTGGACTGAGCAGTTGGATTTTTTTTCTACGTTCTGAAAAGGAGGTCGCTTCTGTAACAAAGACGGCCTTACCTTTGCCCGACAACCCTTCGATCGCCGTTTTGCCGTTTCAAAATATGAGTGGAGATCCGGAGCAGGATTATTTTAGCGACGGGCTAACTGAAGACCTGATCACGGATCTTTCCAAAATATCCGGGCTGTTTGTCATCGCCCGCAATTCTTCTTTTGCCTATAAAGGCAAACCGATCAAAATAGCGCAAGTTGGACGCGAACTCGGGGTGCAATATATATTGGAGGGCAGTGTCCGCAAGGCAGGCGATCGGGTTCGGATCACAGCCCAATTGATAGATACAACCACAGAAGGTCACCTCTGGGCCCACCGGTATGACCGTGAGTTGCATGACATTTTCATGCTGCAAGACGATGTGACACAAAAGATTGTAGCAGCACTGACAGTCAAATTGACCGCGGATGAGCAAAAGCGTTTGCTCCACAGATACACCGACAATATGGACGCCTACGACCTTTATTTGCGGGGATTAGAGTATCTTAACCGCTTAACCAAAGAATCAAATAATCAAGCTCGGCAAGTGTTGAACAAAGCCATTGATTTGGACCCTGATTTTGCTGCAGCATATGCGCTTCTGGGTTGGGTTTATAGCCGGGATTGGACCCAGGGTTGGAGCCCGGGCCCCCAACCGCTCAATCCGGCTTTTGAGCTTGCACAAAAGGCAATCGCCCTGGATGAGTCGCTGCCGGCCGGTTACACAATTTTGGGCGAAATCTATCTGCACAGAAGGCAGCATGCAAAGGCCATAGCTGCGCAGGAGAAGGCCAATGCGCTCAGTCCCAACGATGCTGAAGGAATCGCGAGCTTAGCCGGTATACTGACCTGGGCCGGAAGACCGCAGGAGACCGTTGAGCTCATAAAAAAGGCCATGCGCCTCAACCCCTTGTATCCAACCGAGTATTTGTGGAACCTGGGTCATGCCTATTATTTAATGGGCCGGTATGAGGAAGCGATCGAAGTACTCGGCCGGGCCCGTGACCGCAATCCGGATTACATACCCGTCCAGGCCTATTTGACCGCCAGCTATATTGAGCTGGGGCGTGAAGCGGATGCCGGAACAGCGGCAGCAGAATTTAAAAGGCTCAGCCCCCGAACCCCCCTCACGGAATGGCGGCACAGGCTGCCTTATAAAGATCAAATGATTACAGAGCGCCTGTTGGTCAATTTACGTAAAGCGGGGATCTAACGATATTATACATCGCAATTGCCTGATTTAAACGGGATCGAGGAGATAAAATGAACAGCTCTATTCAATCATTCATCAAAAGCCTAAATGAAGTTCCGGAAGGTAAATTTCCGCCGAAGTATTATACGCCACTGTTTATCCGGGGCTTTATATTCGGTAACTACGCCTATCCATCCGGCCTGATAATCCACGCATTACTGTTACTATTTTTTGCTTTGATAGGCGTTACGATTTTAGCTTACTTTAATATGTTCAGCGTCATTTTATGGGCTACTAGTATTTTTCTCCATCGCAGAGGGTATCTCTGGCAAGCATATTACCTGGTTACAGCAGAAATTATCGCTCATGCTGCTGTTTGTGTGGCCGTAATCGGGTGGGATACAGGGTTTCAATATTATGTAATTGTCCAGCCGGCAGTCGTATTCTTTATACCGGGGAAGACGATTACCAAGGCTGTCATTGCCGCCATGTATACCTGCGCCTATGCTTTAATGAATATATATGCAAACGCAACAGTGCCTCAAATAGAACTCAAAGCGCTTTATGTTGCCGCATTCAATTATGGAAACATTTTTGCCATCGGCTCGCTTTTATCCTATCTAACATATCGATATTATCTGGCAACGCTGAGTGCCGAAAAGAAATTGAAAAAGGAACACCAGAAGGTCAATGCGGCTTTAAACGAGCGTAACCAGGCACTGGAGCACCTCAACCGGGAGTTGGCTGAAGCAGCTGACTATGTCAGAACCATACTGCCTCAGCCGATGACCGAAGGCGCCATCCGAACCGACTGGCGCTTTGTCCCCTCAACATCACTGGGCGGCGATGCCTTTGGTTACCATTGGGTGGATGAAGATCATTTTGCCTTATATTTGATTGACGTCAGCGGCCACGGTGTCGGGGCGGCGTTGCTGTCGGTTTCGGTCATGAATGTCTTGCGCTCTCAGTCATTGCCCAAAACGGATTTCAGGGCTCCCGAACAGGTACTGGAATCACTGAATCTGGCTTTCCCCAGCGAAGAGAACAACGATATGTTTTTTACCATGTGGTATGGCATCTATAACAGACGCACCAAAGACTTAAACTATGCCAGCGGCGGTCATCCGCCCGCTCTTTTACTGGAAGACACCTCAAACGGTGATCCCGGGTATAAAACGCTGCGAACGCCCAACAACGTGATTGGCGGCATACCAAAAGCAACCTATGAGAAAGGAGGATGTACGATCGGTGAGCGCAACACGCTATATGTCTTTTCCGATGGGGTGTATGAGGTTGAAAAATCAGATGGGTCGATGTGGCGCTTTACGGAATTTTCAGATTTTATGACAAAAAACAAAACCGTCGATCAGTCGAGGTTGGACCACTTATACCGCTATGTCAAAAATTTAGGAAATTTGGAAAATCTTGCGGATGATTTTACCATATTGGAAGTAGCCTTCGCTTGAAAAAAGTTGAAAAATTTGGTGCTCAATCGATTTTGTGATATAACATCCCTGTTGAATATTTGCTTATAACTGGAGAACAAGGAGAATGGCCGAGGTCAGATATATGCTGGGTCCAATGCGATTGCCTTTTTTAATCTTAACCCCGGCATGTGTAGCCCTTGGTTTTGGAACAGCGCTCTGGACGCAGGGCAATGTTTCAACTTTCCAGGTGATCATGGTGCTCGTCGGGGCAATTGCGGCGCATATTAGCGTCAATTCCTTTAATGAATATTTTGACTTTAAAAGCGGGTTGGATTTTCACACGCAGCGAACACCCTTTAGCGGGGGCAGCGGAACGCTACCGGCAAAACCCCACATGGCCAAACATGCTTTGTTTATTGCTATAGCCACCTTCAGCATCGTTATCACCATTGGACTTTATTTCTTAATCATGCGCGGGCCGGCACTGCTTCCCATCGGCGCCATGGGCCTGTTTCTGCTCATTTTTTATACACCCTGGATTGCCCATCATCCCTTTTTATGCCTGGTGGCTCCGGGATTGGGTTTTGGCCCGTTCATGGTAATCGGCACTCACATCGCCCTAACCGGTAGCTATAGCTGGACTGCGCTGGTTGCATCCTTGATTCCGTTTTTCCTGGTCAGCAATTTATTGCTGCTGAATCAATTCCCGGATGTGGAAGCCGACCGCGATGTCGGCCGCAAACACCTGCCCATCGTTATCGGCCGCCGCGCCAGCAGTTTGCTCTATGTTGGATTTCTGGTGATGGCGTATATTGCGCTGATCTGGGGCGTCTATAGCCAGTATCTGCCACGAGCCAGTCTTATTGGGCTTGCAACGGCTGCTTTAGCCGTACCTGTCAGCTTGGGTGCCTATCGCTACGCGGAGAACGTAAAAAAATTAATACCGGCGATGGGCATAAACGTGGCCATCAATATCCTTACACCGGTTCTGGTATCAATTGGCCTTATCATCTGAGCGTGCCTTCACATCTTCCTAGGATTTAACGATTCGACTGTTTGACCACTCAACTGTTTTATAGTGGTTGTCAAAAAAACGCTTCGATTGCAGAATGTTTTTTTGCTGCAACACTTATGCCGCCAACCTTTTTTCGGAACATTATTATGACAAGCGGTATACAGCTCCCTGCACGTATCACTGTTTCCGCTCGTGCAGTTCTGAATTCGAAACCACATCTGCTTGATCCGGCAATGTACGCTCGGAATCCAGATAAAGGGCAGCAAAACCGCAATTGCCATAAAAAGAAGGATCGAATTTAACAGTCAAAGGGTATTTTTAAATCTGATCCTTTCTAATATTTCATTGTTGCCATATAGCACTTTGTGGTATATTTGCGTCCATATTATATCATCCTCATGTTCTGAATGCGCAAATTCCATTCCAGATCTCCGTCTCATTTCGCACCTCTACAGAAGTTACTTCGCACAATCCGAAAAACCTCGAGGATGATCCACAGAAAGGAGGCAGGCATGGCGATTGGCGTACTCATAAGATACGTGGCAAAGGAGGGGGTTAATGCGAAGGTGCTCTTACCTCACATCATCGAATTAAGAGCTCTGGCCGTCAGGCAGCCGGGTTATATTTCAGGGGAAACCTTTTTCCACCTGGATCGATCCGAGGAATGTCTGGTCATCAGCCGGTGGACGGCCCTGGAGCACTGGCAGCAATGGGCCACGGAGCCACGTCGCATCGAGATACACGAAAATATCAGCAAACACCTGGAGGCTAAAACAGAATACGAAATCTATGGCGTCGGCCTGTGGTGATGCAAATGCAATCCGCCATCCCATCACCGGCGCCAATGTTGCCTCGAGATTTTCACCAGCTCCGATGGTCAGAAACCCTCGATTATGATTGACTAAATCCCTCCGATTTAGATATAGATACGTTTAACCTGTTTCTGATTATCCCGATCCAACTGACC
>JASFIG010000394.1:0-4693 GCA_050122795.1 Desulfobacterales bacterium | reverse complement strand
GACAGGAGCAACCGGATCGGTCGCGGAATTTTACTGACAGTTGCGGCCTTCGTTCTGATGCTGTTTATCCATTATGTGATACTCTGGTATTTTATCGGTAAACTGGGCATTGCCTATTTCAGCCCCCAGTCCATAATCGCCTCGGGGGGCACCGGAGCCGAGCCGTATGTGGCGCGCGAAAACACCTCAACGGCGATTGTCTATTTCTTTACCGCCTTTCTGTGGGTGGCGCTCTTCTGGAACCTCGGTTTCGGTCGCTGGCCCTGGCAAAAAGTGGAGCGCGGCACCCTGGCGTGGTCGCGTCTGTTTGCCATCCTGTTTTTTGTCAGTCTCATTTATATCATCCTGTTTCATCCCCATGTGTGCCATTTATTTTATCCGGCCCAATCTAAAGCCGGCGTGTCGCCCTGGTGGGAGGGCTTTTGTGAGACCGGCAGTGCTTTCGTCGGCCTGGGGCTGGTGCTGTGCTCCCTATTCTGGATCGTGGCCTCTGGTCTGCTCTGGGAAGGCAAACCGTGGGCGCTCATGAACAGGGACGGTGAGGGTAATTTCGTCAAAGGGATTATCACTTTTGCGGCCACGCTCATCATGGGCTGGATTATGCTGTGGATCCTGCTGAACATCTTCACCGCGGTCTGGGATGAGCCGTTTATGGGAGGACAGTACACCGACGGGCCCGATTTTCGGTTTATCCATGCCGGCGAGGTGGCCGGATTTTTCATACTGGCCGCATTTATTCTCAAAAACTATTTCGGCAATTTTCCCAATATGGGAAATATCTGGGCACGGGCGATCATTCGCACCGCCATTGCCATTGCCGGGGGGGTGTTGTTTTATGCTTTTTATTATTCGCCCCTGGCCACTTTTTTCCTGGCCAAAGTGCCCGGCTTTGCCCAGCCAGGAGATACACCGCTGGTCTGGATCCTGTTGTTTTTAAGCATCATCATGATCCAGAGCGAATTTTTTGCAGGCTGGCCTTTGAAAAAACAGGAAGAATAAAATGGTTGATCAAAACAAACGCCTTTTTTTCAGGCGCGGCTGGCTGCGCCAGGTGGGGAAGATCGTTTCCGGCTTCCAAGAAGGCATGCAGGAAGCCGATCGGCAAGACGCTTTTGAGCGCTATTTTGAATCTTACGAATCCAGTTATGCCCTGACCCTGGCTTATCCGGACGATATATTGCTGGAAACGGCCAAACGACACGGAATCGAAACCGAAGGGCGCGAAAAAAACGATATCGTCAAGGAGCTTTTTAAAAAACACGGGGGAAGTGAATATGGATCTTGACAGCTTTTTCCGCAATAAAGTGGAAAGTATGCTGATCACCGCTTCCTGGGTCGAGCAGGTCCAAAAAATACTTCACCTTGCCGGCGTCAGCCAGGTCTGGGGAGACCGGCCGGAGTGGTATGTCTGGATCGCTGGGGCTCACGGGGTTTACTCCCTGATTTTTGAAGAGGGAGATACCATGCAGGCCGTCGATCAGACGCTGTATGTAGGCCGGTTTGCGGTCAAATGCTATCCTTATGTGTCGGCCGGCGTGTTTGAAGCCTTTTCTCCTCGGGAACGGGAAATGGTCAACAGTCATCTATTCGACCACACCCATACGCCGCGGCTGGAGACCCAACAAGAAATACCCGAGGCCTTTTTTGTGATCGCCAGCATCTCACTTGCTTTGGATGCGGCCGAATCAGTTGCACTGTTTACCTTTGACAGCCTTAATTTCCTGAGGGGGTCGACCTCTTGCGCGAAAACCGGTGCAGCAAATCATCTGCCTGAAAAAAGCTGCATTCGCAACATACCCGCCTGGCAGATCGGCTTTCCCCTGTTTGACCGCCTGGTTAGCCTGTACGCATTTTATTCAAAACAGCCACCGGCTTTTATCGGCGCAACCCGATCTCCGGGGTTTGAAACCATCATCGATACGAATCAAAGCCCGGTGAGTCGGGTGTGCGCTGACATCCAACAGCGGTCGACCAGCGTGCTGTTTGCAAATCCAGCCGACACGGACGCATGGGTACATGCCCTCTGGCGCGCACAGCTGGATCGCGAAGAACAGATTGTTTTTGAAAACACCTGCTCGCAACGCGCTTGCCAGCACTTTGCCGAGGAGGCGAAGCCGCCCGTGGCGATCAATTCCCTTTGGTGGGATTTGGCACACGCTGATTTAAAATCTGAGCTTGCAACCACCTGCGGTTGCAAGGATCACGAACACCACGCGTGTGGCGTCGAAAAAGTGTAGCGGTCGCTATAGATTACATCACTTGAAACATTTTGACTTTAATCGGTGGCGAAGCTTGCGATGGGCAAGCCTTATTAAGACAAGAAAATCAATGGAAAGAGTGGCCATACCGGTATTTGAATCGCGGGTCTCCCCTGTTCTGGACTCATGCCAGCGTATGGTGGTGGTGGACATTGAAGAAGGCCATGAAATCCGCCGGCAGGAGCTGAACCTCGAAAAAATGTCCATCCATGAGCGCATCGAGGTCATGGCCCGCTGGGGAATCCGCAAGGTCATCTGTGCCGGGATTAGCGACGTCATGTGCCGATTTTTAGCCGGAAAGAACATTGCGCTGGTCAGCGGCATTGCCGGCGAGCTTGAAAAAATCATCAATGCCTATATCTGCAACCGTCTGGATGACGCCTGTTTTATTATGCCGGGCAAGCGTGGTGAAAAAAAAACCTAATCATTTGCTTTTCTCTTCAAAACCGACCCTCATTCAATTCTACCACATCTCATGAGCCGACTGGCATCATCGATGAGCACAGCACCGAGATGTAAGATCGGTCTTTTTGCCCAGGAGAGATGTTTTTCTTGACTCAGTGCATTTTAAAAGGGGACGCCATTTTTGAGTATAGCTATCCGCTGGATTTAATGTTAAGGATTTATAAACGCCGATGGCGGTTAGATAAATGATCAGATGTACTTAAGATCCCCTTGAGAATGAAACGTAAGATAGACAATCCGCTTCGCTCTTGCCAAAATGGACTGTTAATATAAATGCCACAAGACGAGACCCATAACCGACTCGCAGACACAACTGCCAAAACGATCAAGGAGTCTTTTATCCGTTACCGCACCCAGTTTGATGCAGTCACCACCCGCGCCCAGTCAAGATTTCAGGCCCTTGACTGGCAGGGCATGCGCGCCGATGCGGCTGCCCGATTGGATTTATACAAAAGTGAAGTCGACAGTATTGAGAACGCCATTCGCGACTTACTGGATAATCAAATCGAGGACAAACAGGTCTGGAAAACCTTAAAGGCCAGGTATGCCGGCCTGGTAAAATCGCGTTTGGATCAGGAGCTGGCTGAAACCTTTTTTAATTCAATTACACGGCGCATCTTTGCCACCGTCGGCGTTGACCCGCAAATTGAATTTGTCGACACCGATGGGGACCCATCCCCCGCCCGGGCACAAACGAATGCTTACCGGTCGTACCCTGCCGGCAGCTCAACAGCAGACTTGATCCGCAAGATTCTGGCCGACTATCCCCTGGCAGGCGGATTCAGGAACCTCGAGCAAGATGCCGCTCAGGCGGCCGCAAAAATCGAAGCACATCTGCGCAAAACAGGACTGCCGGCTGTGATCGATCGCATTGAAATGGTAGACACCGTTTTTTATCGCGGAATGGGCGCTTACCTCATCGGTCGGATATTCTGTGGCCCGAATCTGGTTCCACTCGCCATTGCATTGCTCAATTCTGATGACGGCATCAGCGTGGATGCTATTCTGCTGCAGGAAAATGATATCAGTATTTTATTCAGCTTCACGCGCTCTTATTTTCATGTACAATCGGCTAGCCCTGATGAGCTGATCGGCTTCCTCAAAACCATCCTGCCGCATAAGCGCATCGCAGAGCTATATACGGCCATCGGCTTTAACAAACACGGTAAAACCATTCTTTACCGTGAACTTCTGGATCACCTGTCCGAGTGCCGGGAGGAACGCTTCGAATTATCGCCCGGTGAGAGCGGCCTGGTGATGATCGTCTTTAACATGCCCTATGACGATCTGGTTTTTAAGCTCATCCGAGACCGCTTCGGCCGGCCGAAAAAAGTCACCCGCCAGCAGGTGAAAGGAAAATACCGGCTGGTTTTTGAACATGATCGTGCCGGCCGTCTGATCGATGCGCAGGATTTTGAATTTTTAAAATTGGATGATTGTTTTTTTACACCGGAACTGCTCGCCGAGCTGCAATCTCAAGCCGCTCAAACCGTAAAGATCAAAAATAATCATGTGATCCTAGCCCATGCCTATGTCGAACGCCGGGTAACGCCTTTAAATATCTATCTAGAGGAGGCCGACCCGGCAGCCGCCCGCAGCGCTGTTATCGACTTTGGCGCTGCCATTAAAGATCTGGCGGTCAGCAATATCTTTCCCGGCGATATCCTTTTAAAAAATTTTGGCGTTACCCGACATGGGCGCGTTGTTTTCTATGACTACGATGAGCTGTGCCCGCTGACGACCTGTAATTTTCGCAAAATACCGCCATCTGCCAGCTATGACGATGAGCTGGCCTCTGAGCCCTGGTACGTCGTTGGAGAAAACGATGTGTTCCCGCAGGAATTCGGGCATTTTCTGGGACTGCCCGATCATTTACGGCACATCTTTTTAGATCACCATTCCGACCTGCTGAGTGTCGATTTCTGGCACAAGGCGCAGGCGGCTATAAGGGCAGGTAAACATCCCCATAT
>JASFIG010000393.1:0-4702 GCA_050122795.1 Desulfobacterales bacterium | reverse complement strand
AGATTCATCTCCAGCGTAACCGGAAAGTAATTCCAGAAGGCTTCGGACACGGGCCTGCTGGCCACCAGAGACCAGCCCAGATTGCCTTTAAAAACTTCTTTTATCCAGCGAAAGTACTGGATGTAAAAGGGGTCATCCAGACCGAACTGTTTAATAATCCTGGGGATGTCTTTGGCTTGCTGGGGCGAGGTGACAAAGGTAGCGGCGCGGCGTTCGGGACTGAAGGTCATTAATATGCCAAAAATCAGGACGGATACCCCGAAAAGCACAAATATCAACAACAGAGACCGGCGCGTAATGTAGGCGAGCATAGTTTGTCGGTTGGTCGGTTGGCCGGTTGAGCCGGTTGAGCCGGTTAAGCCGACAAAAAAGGAAAAGGCCTAACCGGCTAACGGGCCAACAGGCTCACCAGTTGGTACGATTATATTTTTTTAATCACGCTTGGAAGCTATCTTTAAAATTGTAGATCACGCTCCCCGCATGAGTGTGGGATCTCACACCTGATTTTATTAAATTGATGTGTAATCCCGATTTATCGGGGAAACGCAGCCATTGGGCGTTAGATGCATTTTTAAGATAGCTTCTATTTTTTGGAGATGCGCTTGATGATCTCATTATCATCGGTGAACATGGCATTGGGGACAAAGCCGTGCACATAATCCCGGTAAGCGCGGACCACAATCTGCTGGTAGAGCGGAATACCAATGGCGTCGGCATGCCAGATGTTCTGAAGCTGGGCATAGAGTTGCGCGCGTTTGTTCGGATCCACATTTTCAATGCCCGCATCGCAGAGGGCATCAATTTTGTCGTTCTGTAAAGCCATAAATTTGCCGTAATAGCCGTTGGAATGCATGAACGGATAGACAAAATTGTGGGGATCGGCATAGTCAGCTCCCCAGCCGCTCAGAAACATCGGATACTGGAAATCGCGGATTTTGACGACATAATCCTTCCACTCCACATTGCGCACGTCAATTCTAAATTTGGGATTCAGCGACATGATATTTTCAGCCAGCATCACCGCCGCCGCCTCGCGCATTTCATTGCCCGTATTGTGGGTAATAATCATTTTAAAGCCTTTTTCCCACACCTGGCCGCCCCAGGCCTTTTTCATATAGTCAGCGGCCTTTTTCAAATCAAACTCATATACCGGCACATCTTTGTGATAAGGCAACCCCTTAACGTTGGGGTTGGTGGGCATAATCACCAGGCCGTGGAACACGTCCTGCTTGTATGTCTCACGGTCAAAGGCGTGCAGAAATGCTTTGCGGACGTTAATATCGGTGAAGAAATCCGGGGGAATACCGTTGCCGTCCAATTTGCCGCTGCCGATATTCGGATTGCCGGCCGGATTGATTTTGCGGCAGAACATACCGGCCGTGAAACCCAACTGGGGCACCTCGTAGATGTTGAGTCCTTTCATGGCTTTGACTTCCGGCACGTAGGGTGTATCGACCACCACCCGGTCGGCATCGCCATTTTGAAGCATCAGCTTGCGGGTGCTCCATTCTTTGACGTACTTGACGATAGCAGTCTTGATTTGGGGCCGGGGACCCCAGTAGCCTTCAAAGCGTTCAAATATAAACTGTTTGGCCGGTTCCCACTGTTTAAGCTGATAGGGCCCGGTGCCGTTTTCGATTTTTTGCAGAGGTTCGTGTCCGGGCGCCGGATTATTGTATTTGGCCGCGTTTTGAATGTTTCCATCCCAGCATCCTTTGGCGATGCACCACTCCTTATCCACAACCGAAGCGGCCGTGTAACACAGGATGCTCATTAAAGGCGGGTAGGGTTTGGGAAAATTAAAAACGACCGTGTTGCCTTTGGCTTCAACGGCCCGGTCAATGGTATCAAACACACCAGGTATGATTTTACCGTCTTTATCACGGGTCGAGCCATTTCCTGTCAGGGCCTCGAGCAGCATCCACATGGGACCGCCGTCCTGGTCCAAAATCATATGACGCTTGAAAGAATAAACCACATCTTCCGGAGTCAATTCACCCCCGGCATGATATTTGACACCCGTGCGAATCTTAAATGTGTAAGTCTTGCCGTCGGCTGAGATGCCGCCATTTTCCACTGTTGGAACCTCGGCAGCCAGCAGCGGCACAAATCTTTCCGTGGAGCTGCCGTCAAAGAAGATCAAGGTTTCATACATATTCCAGATCCGCATGGATCCGGCAACATCATAGGATGCGGCCGGGTCAATGGTCTGGACCGTCCGGTAATCGGCCAGCACAAAAGTGTCCGGGTTTTTGACCTCGGCTTGTGCACCGACCGCATATAGGACCATTGCCAAGCAGCTTAAAAAAAATAATAACCGTTTCATCCTTGACCTCCTTTCGGTTAGCAGTGAATGGTTTTTTTATGTTTTATTCGGATCGAAATGTCAATCAATAAGATCTGGCGTTAGACCGGTCAAACAGTCGTTTGAAGGATGCCCCATTATTAATTTGACACGCTTTTGACAATCTTCTATTTTGATAAATTCTCTGTAGGCTTTTGAATCTACCCCGCAACGAGGCATCAGAATGGCGAGCCCATTTCCTTTTGAGTCCATGATTGTTTTCGGCTGGTCGGCCTGTATGCTGATCGCGGGTGTGGTTCTCAGAGCCAAAATTTCTTTTTTGCAGCGTTTTCTTTTCCCCAGCTGCCTGATCGGTGGCGTCATCGGCCTGATCCTAATTCACACCCCGCTCATCAATATTGCCGTTTTCGATCTGGAAACATTTGCCTATCATTTCTTTAACATTTCTTTTATTTCGGTCGGGCTGACCTATGACCCAAAGGATAATGACAGGTCCTCTAGCAGCAAAGGATATATAAAAGGGCCGGCCTGGATGGCTCTTGTTCAGGGCTCGTGCTTCGGGCTGCAGGCAGCGGTCAGTGGACTGCTGGTGATCATTTTCGGCATCCTGGGTCTGAAGCTTTTTCCGACGTTTGGATTTTTGGTGCCATTGGGATTTGAGGAAGGGCCCGGTCAGGCGCTGTCCGTCGGCAAAGTCTGGGAAGGTTTCGGCTTTGCGCAGGCGGCAACCCTGGGCTTAACTTTTGCAGCCATCGGATATTTTTTTGCCTTTTTTGTTGGTGTACCGCTGGTTAACTGGGGTATCCGCAAGGGGCTGACCGCACATGGATCCCAGGACCTCTCTCGCGATGTTCTAACCGGCATCATATCCAAAGACCATCAAGCCCAAAGCGCCGGCAAGCTTGCCTTGCACACCGGCAATATTGATTCGATGGCCTTTCAGGCCGCGCTGGTTGGTCTGGTATACCTGATAACCTATGTGTTTATAAAATATGTCGGTATGTTAATCCCCGCGGACGCCGCCAAGATCTTGTGGGGCTTTTTCTTTGTATTCGGGCTTCTTTTTGCGGTCCTGATCCGAATGGGAATTTACAAATCAGGATACACCCACATAATTGACCCCGGTATCCAGCGACGTATCACCGGCTGGTCTATCGATTTTTTGATGGTCTCAACCATAATGGCCATTCAAATGATGGTGGTATGGAAATACATATTGCCGATAACTGTCATCTCTGCGATCAACGGCTGTCTGACAACGTTGTTTGTGCTGTTTCTCGGAAAAAGACTGTTGGAATATAATTTGGAGCGAACTGCCGCCATCTACGGAGCGGTAACCGGGACTGTCTCGTGCGGCCTTTTGCTGTTGAGGATCGCAGACCCGGAGTTTAAGACGCCGGTGGCCATCGAAATAGCCGTCATGAATGTCCTATCCATCATCCCCATTGGTGGCTGTCTGCTGCTGGTCAATGCCCCGGTCTGGTGGAACTGGGGAGTTGGTATCACCTCAGTTGTCTTTGCGAGTGTGATGCTGGCCTGTCTAGCACTGATACGCCTGCTTAAAATGTGGGGACCACCTAAGTTTTAGCGGCGCTAAAACTCTGGCCGCTGGCTTCTTTTCACTGGCTCCTGGCTTCTGGCCAGCAGCAAGAAGCAAGAAGCCAGGGGCTAAATCTTTGAATCCTGAACCTTGCTTGTGGGGTCATAGCGTGGAGTGCGAGGCCTAAACCTATGAATCCTGAACTTTTACATGTTCGATCACACGCACATATTTCCAGCGGCCCTGCCGATAACGCCAGTAGGAAGTGACAAACAAAGAGAAAACAAATCCGGTCGCACAGCTCCAGGAATAATAAAGCCGGGCCCCGAAAATTTGCACACCGATATACAAAGGTAAAATCATGACCACCAGAGAGAGAATACCGATACTCCACATGATAAAGCGCGTATCACCGGCGCCTTTGAGAACGCCGATGCAGACCATATAAAGGGCGTCGAAGAATATATAGGCAGATACAAATCGCAGCAACATCGTTCCAATTTCGCGGATGGCAACAAACTGATCAGATGCTGTATCCTGCGGCCGAAACAGTTCGAGCAACGGCCCGGGAAAAGCCAGAAAAAGAATAAACAGCAGCGCAATATAGACCAGCACAATATGAATGGTCGCTCTGGCGGCTGCGATGGCCTCCTGGAGCTGATTGCGGCCCAGGGCCTGACCCACCAGCGTGCTGGTGCCCAGCGAAAAGCCCATCAAGGGCATGAAGGCCAGAGAGTTGATTGAAAGCACGATATTGGTCACCGCCAGCTCAAGCTTGCCGATACGCCCCACCATAAAAATAAAAAAAGTGAAGGCGAAAATATCCAGACTGAACTGAATCGCGCTGGGAATGCCAT
>JASFIG010000392.1:0-4711 GCA_050122795.1 Desulfobacterales bacterium | reverse complement strand
CGTTTCACGAATAGATGTCAGTTGTGCGGACGTCGTGCTGGCTTCCGCATCCGGGGCTGCCGGAGCCCTGTCTTTTACTGCCGGTGTATCCGCCTCTCTGATCGGGGTGATGGTGGCGGTCGCCCTGTTGCCGCCGCTGATGGTTTTCGGTCTTCTCCTTGGAGGCAGCTTTTATTCTGAAAGCATCAACGCCTTTCTGATACTGGCGACCAATATTGTCTGTTTGAATATTTCTGCGGTCGTCATGTTTTTGATCCAGGGTATCCGGCCCAACAGCTGGTGGGAGGCTGAGCGTGCCAAAAAACAGACCCGCATCGCGATTGCCGTCTGGATGTTTCTATTGATCCTATTGATGCTCTTGATACGATTTAATTCGGATTGAATTGATTTATTTCTAAAACAGGATTCAACAATCAGCTAAAGCCAAAATATAGGGCCCGGGTGGGGGGTCTCATCGGCAGGCTAACTCAGATAAGGATGCATTATGAAAAAAAAAATGGATGTTCACGAGATGTTAGGCCGTTACATGCTGGCCGATGGCATGGATCTGGTGATGGACCTGGACAGGTCCCACGGCAGCAGGATTGTGGACCAAAGGGACGGGACAGAATACCTGGACCTCTACAGCATGTATGCATCCCAGGCCATTGGCTACAACCATCCCCGGATGCTGGAAATCAGCGATGAACTGGCCCGGGCGGCCGCCCAGAAGCCGATTTGCTCGGATATCTACACCGAACAAATGGCCCGGTTCATGCAAGTCTTCGCGCGGGTAGCCATGCCGGCTTACCTTCCGCATGCCTTCTTTATCGAAGGCGGTGCGCTGGCGGTCGAAAACGCCCTGAAGGCCGCTTTTGACTGGAAAACCCGCCTGAATCTGGCCTCGGGCAAGGATGATCTCCACGCGGATATGATCATCCATTTTAAGGAAGCCTTCCACGGCCGCAGCGGATATACGCTATCGCTGACGAACACCTATAATCCCGACAAAACCCGATATTTTCCGAAATTTGATTGGCCACGAATCGATAATCCTAAGCTGCGCTTTCCGGTTGACGCAGCCGAGGTGCAACGCGTGTCTGAAATCGAGGGGCAGGCGCTGGAGCAGGTCAAGCAAGCTATTTACCAGCATGGGGACCGTATTGCCGGGCTGATCATCGAGCCCATCCAGAGTGAGGGCGGCGACAATCATTTTCGGCCCGAGTTCATGCTGGCGCTCAGGCAGCTGTGCAGCGAAAACCGCATCATCTTTATTCTGGATGAAGTGCAGACGGGGATCGGGCTGACCGGACGGTTCTGGGCCCACGAGCACCACGACGTTCAGCCGGACATTATCAGCTTCGGAAAAAAGACCCAGGTCTGCGGCATGCTGGCCGGGCCGATCATGGATGAGGTGCCGGATAATGTCTTTCAGCGCTCCATGCGAATTGGTTCGACCTTCGGCGGCAACCTGGTGGATATGGTGCGCTGCCAACGCATTCTGGAAATTATCGAATCCGAAAGACTGGTGGAGGCAGCCGAACAGCAGGGCGCCTATCTGCTGGCCAAACTGCTGGATCTGCAATCGCACTTTCCGGGCACCCTATCCAACGTCAGGGGACAGGGCCTGCTTTGCGCCTTTGATCTGCCGGATCCTGAATTCCGCCGGCGCTTTGCAGAGCGATGCGTTCGGGCCAGGGTACTGGTCGTGGGCTGCGGCCCTAGAAGCATTCGGTTCAGGCCCCACCTCAATATCAGTACAGCAGAGATTGACCACGGCCTCAAGGTCATGGCTGATGTAATTGCGGACATGGTTTAAACATTTCAATGCATACATAAAGGCCATGTTTTATCCAAGACCCACGTCCATTATGGTAAAGTCATCCTCAAAATTGCACTGGTTATTGATATGTTCAGTATGCCGGTAAAGGCGATCCAATCTGGATTGGCAATGTGGTGCTTTCAACCTTTTTCTCTTAAGATGCCATTTTGGCCACGGCTTTTCTCATCAGTTGCGCGATGGGTACTCTTTGCGGGCAGCATTGCTCGGCTTTGGAATAATTTGCTTGCTGAATACGCTTGCGGGTATCAAGCGGCAAATCATTGAAAAGCTGAATTGCCTGCTGTTGGTCACCGTAGTTGCGATAATACATCAGATAGCGCATAATGTCGCTGATCGGAACCGCATGCGCAATCGCCTCCTCGCAGATCTCGGCACAGCCGGCACAATAGCCGCCCGATGTCAACCGGGCATACTGGTTCATCAATTGTTGATCTTTGAAGGATAATGCGGTTTTGTTTACGGCAGCAGCCACATTGGCCTGCAACAGGGTCATGTTCGGCATATGGGAGCAGATGCTGGCAATATCGGGAGTCTCCCAGACCGATTTGAGCTTGGCCTGTCCCGTGGTGAATCCTTTATTAATAAATCTCTGATTGAGCTCCAGGGCCACATCGGTTTCTTTGCCTAAATCCGACCATAAATTCGAGATCAATTTTGCCTGTGTTTTCATGGCGATCAAACCGATTCCGGCCTCCGTACAGGCCTCCACTCCCTGTTGCATGTGATCGGTGTGCATCAATCGGTAGTTGTAGGTTGCCATGATACCGTCAATCCAGCCCAATTGGGAGGCATCGGTCAGGCAGTTTTCCATGTTTTTGTGAGTCGAGAACCCAAAAAAGCGGATTTTGCCGGTGGTCTTGACCTTTTCGGCCCAGGTCCGGATCTCCTTTTTCATATCTTTTTTTACGTTCGAAACCGCCTGGATCAAAAACAAATCAATATAATCTGTTTTCATGCGCTCCAGGGATCTGTAAAGATGCTGGGTTAAATCGTCAGGCTCCGAAGCTCCCGATTTGGTAATCAAAAAAATCTTCTGCCGGTCTTGCGGAAATTTATTAAAATACTTTCCAATGCCCTTCTCGCTTTTGCCGCCGATATAGCCGCTCGACGAATCCCAGCAGGTTACGCCCACCCTGGAAGCCTGCCTTAATAGTAACTGATTGGACATAAAGTTCATCGCTCCACCCAGGCACAGGATGGAAACATCCACTCCGGTCTTCCCGAAAGGCCGTTTGGCAACAATTTTCTGTGCAGCCACGTCAGATCCGGATTTGGCCACAGCGCCGGCCAAATGCTCCACCGGTGAAACCACCGCACCAACCCCCGCTGCTCCGGCAATTTTCATGAAATCCCGTCGGGTCCAGTTTTTATTTTTGTCGGTCATTTTTTTCCTGTCCAAATTGTGAAAATTTAGTTTTAATAATGCGTTACGCTAAAGCCACTTTCACCCAGGTAAAGTCATTTTCAATGAATATTTGACTGCTTCTTCTTTTTCCTGATTTTCATGGTGCGCTTCATCAGCCAGATCATCGGTTTCATCATAAAGCCTTCCATATCCTCCTGCACGTCGTTGAGCAAATCCGGTATCGGCAGATGCTGAGGGCATTTTTCCAGACACTGCTCGCATTGAACGCACATGGATGCCAGTGTCGGCTTCTCGGTGACAATCCCGCCGTTCTGGAAGAGATACCATAATTTTGCCTTCTTATCCTTGAACGCGTGCCGGGAATTATACCAGTCAAAACAGCCTGGAATATTCACGCCGGCCGGGCAGGGCATGCAATACTGGCATCCGGTGCATGCGACCTTCATCACTCTTCGAAATTCAACCGCTGCTTCTTCGACCAGTTGGTTTTCTTTTTCAGAAAAGGCGTCGGGCAGGGCTTTTTCAGCCAGCGCCAGGTTTTCTTTTATGTGGTCTTCGTTGTTCATTCCCGAAAGAACCACGGTAACCTCTGGATGATTCCAGATCCAGCCCAGGGACCAACCGACAGGTGTTTTTTTATTCTCGGCTTTTGACCAGATATCTTTTACGGTTGGCGGGGGTGTTTTGGCCAGATTCCCGCCCCTTAAGGGTTCCATGATGATCACCGCCATGTTTTTGGATGCCGCATATTGTAATCCGTCCGTGCCGGCTTGATTTTTTGTGTCCAGATAATTGTACTGAATCTGGCAAAAGGTCCAGTCATAATCATCCACAATGCCGTTAAATTCTTCCGCCAACCCGTGAAATGAAAAACCGGCATTGATGATTTTGCCCTTTTGCAGGGCATCATCCAAAAAATCGATGACGCCGTTACGCTTTGCCGCTTCCCAGAGTTCGGCATTCAATGCGTGGATCAGGTAATAATCGATACGGTCGGTTTTCAGTTTTGACAGTTGCCCATCTAAAATCTTGTCCATCTCCGCTTTGGAATGGGTTCTCCAGTGGGGTAGCTTGGTGGCGATCTTTATTTCGTTGCGAAATCCGTTTTGAGATATCACCTTGCCCAGAAACGGTTCGCTTTTTCCGTTATGATAGGGAAACGCCGTGTCAAAGTAGTTGACCCCATGATCGAGTGCATACAGGATCTGCTTTTCGGCCAGTTTTTGATTAATGGATCCCATCCTCACCGGAAGCCGCATTAATCCATATCCGAGTACTGACAGTTTATCTCCGTTTTTGGGCACTTCTCGATATTGCATTTTTGTTCTTCTCCACGGTCCCTTTGCTATTTCATTATTGCGTTGATTTCAGCACGATTTATCACACCCCTGGACAAATCCGTTGCGGGTTCCCACCATCTCGCAACGGGTAGGCGATTACCGTATATGGTGGTTTCACCCACGATTGGTGTTGCGATTTTGATATTTTTATAGTTGGCTGCGATCGATAAACGCTCCATGGGC
>JASFIG010000391.1:0-4717 GCA_050122795.1 Desulfobacterales bacterium | reverse complement strand
AACTGTGAATGGCAATGGCCAAAACGCCGGGAAACGGACCGATGCCAAAGGAAAAAACAAAAATAAGGGCATAGACCAGTTCCGGTACCGAGCGAGCGATTTCCATGATGCGCCGACAAACAAAATAGGTCCAGTCGTTTTTGTTGAGATTACGCGAAGCCGCAAAACACAGCATGAAAGCCGAAATAAAACCGAACAGGGTGGCCAGAAACGCAATCAGGACCGTATCCCATAAAAAGAGTAGCCATTTGTCGATTCCCCAATACCAGTCGGAGATGTCATGCTGAAACGTTTGGGCATCAATTTTGGGCAGGGTTTGCTGAAAGTAGTTAAAGAAACCAGGCAGCCCCTCGATAAATTCAGCGATGTCAACTTCGCCGACATAAGCCGAGCCCCATAGCGCCAGGATGAAAATGGCGACAAAGATAAAAGCACGCGTGTTCTTGGCACGCTTTAGGTCTGCCTCTTTCTGTGTGAAGGCAGTGTAGGCTTCTGATTTCTGGGGGTCTTTTTTAAAAAATGGATTCAAATCTAACCTGTCAGAGTTTTACCGTACGTGCAGATGATAACAAAATCGTTTTCGCCACTGAGACACCAAGACACAAAGAAAAAAATAATTCAAAGCTATCCTTCGTGTCTTTGTGACTTTGTGGCCATATTTCGGGTCGCAAAATAATAACAAACGGAGCTGCCGCTGGAGCGGCGGCTCCGTTTGACGGGTGTTTTTATCTGTCATTCTTTACGTTTTTCCATGTTGGCTTTCACAAAGCGAATAACCGGCTGGTAGTCCTCAAGGGTGACTTCGCGGAAACTTTGCGAACTGCCCATCAGGGCTTTGAAGGCAGCCGGATCTTTTTTGGGCATGTCCAAAAGGGCGACTTTGATGTCTTTTTGCATCTCTTCGGGCAGCCAGGCCGGAACCGTGAAGGGATCGGACGGCAGGCGCGGAGATTTCCAGATGATGCGGTACTGCCCGGGCTGGATCATGCCCTTATTCTCCATGCGGCTCATGTTGGACTTCTTTTCATTGGTCCACCAGGTGGCCACAGCGTCGAAATTGCCTTCCATCAGCATTTTAACGCTGTTTTCATGGCTGCCGGAAAAAGCGGTTTTGCCAAAAAACTCCTCGGGTTTATAACCCTGCTCGGTGAGGAAGAAATTGGGTGCCTGGTAACCGGAAGTCGAGTTGGGATCGGCGAACCCAAACCGTTTGCCCTTCAAATCGTCGATCGATTTATAGGGGCTGTCTTTTTTAACGATGATAACGCCAAAATAACCGAAGCCGCCGTCTTTATCGATTTCGGCCGCCAACGGCACGGCCTTCCCATCGGTGACGATCCAGGCCCGCGCAAAGGACGCTGGGCCAAACCAGGCCAGCTCTACTTTTTTGGCTTTGAGGGCCTCGATGATGCCGGCATAGTCGGTGGCTTCGCGCCATTTAACCGGTACGCCCAGCTCTTTGGACAGGTAATCGCGGGTGGGGGTCCAGCGCTTGGCACGGTCTTCGGCATTTTCCTCGGTAATCACGCCCATGGTAATTTCAGAGTGTTGCTGGCGCCAGTCGGCGGCCAGGGCCGGTGTCAAACATGCCAGCAGCAGACATGCAACGACACTCCCAATCGGTAACATCTTTGTAAAGCTGTTCATTTTTTTCCTCCTTATTCTCATTTTTAATGTATCCGTTAACCATTTAACGGCTGTATCTGCAGTATCCGGGCCTTCCATTCGGTTTATCCGATTTTTTTATCTGTATTGTGAGGTTTCAACCTGAGGCAACCGCTACTCGAGATAGCGGTTCATCTTCTTTTTGAACCGGGCCTTCTCCCAGCGCCTGCTTGAGCTCCTCGCTGTCACATTCGGTACCGTATACCTCGAGCGCTTTTTCAGTGGTCAGTTCGGAAGGCGGGCCGTAAAAAACGATGCGACCCGCGTGCATGCCGATAATGCGCTCACAATAGGAGCGAGCAGTGGCCAGATGATGCAAATTGCTGATAACGGTAATCCCCACTTCCTGGTTGATGCGCCTGAGCGCTTCCATCACAAGCGTGGCGTTGTGCGGATCCAGTGAAGCAATCGGTTCATCCGCCAGGATCAGATGAGGCTCCTGAACCAGGGCCCGGGCGATGGCAACGCGCTGTTGTTGCCCGCCGGAGAGGGTATCGGCCCGTTGCAAGGCGGTAGCGGCCATATCCAGCTGATCCAGTGCCTGGATGGCCATGGCCTTTTCTGACCTGGAAAAAACCTTCAACAGGGTGGGAACCGTTGCGTGGTAGCCCAGGCGTCCCACCAGGACATTGGTGAGGACATCCAAACGGCTGACCAGATTAAACTGCTGGAAAATCATGGCACAGCGCGTACGCCATTGTAAGAGAGCGCGACGCTTTAATTGACCGATGTCGGCTCCGTCGAACTCAATACTTCCTGATGTGGGGTCGATTAATCGATTGATTAATCTGAGAAGGGTGGATTTCCCGGCTCCCGAGCGCCCGATGATCCCGACCATCTGACCGGACTGGATGGTCAGATTTACCTGGTCGACCGCTTTGACCTTGCCAAAATGTTTACACAGTTGCTGTAGCTTTAGCATATTTATTCCGTTAGGCGTCACCGGTGGAAGTAGAAATATGGCAACATTTCTAACCGGCTGGAAAATTGAATTTTGGTTGAAAATAGGCCCGCGAGATTAGATTAATGTGAGGACGGGGTTAATTTTTGATGATAGACGTAGCCTTGTCAGAATTTGACCAGCTTGCCTCACGGTGGATAGGGCGGTAGGGTGATTTGAAGATCGATCGAAGCACACGTTTGAATGGTAAAAATTAAGCTGTCCCACAGATGTCTGAAATATAGGCAAGATTGAAGACGGATCATGAAAAAATGTGTGGCGGTAAAATCGCTAACGGATAGGATTTAGTTTTTAGATTCGCGCGATCTCAGGAATCAAAAAATTCATGGACCAAAACTTCCTCCTTTGTAAGTTTATGAAAGGTTTTGCATATTGGATAGCCCGAACACCTGAATCGGACGTATGAATCAGCGCGCATGTAAATGTGCATCGGTTTGCCGCAGCCGGGACACTCGGGTCTTTTCTTGACTTCCAATCTGCTTTTGCCGGGTACAAATTGACGATCGCACACCTGGCATTTGTAACGCTGCTTGCCGTTTTTGGTTTTGCCAAACTTATAAATTGCATCTGAGCTGCACTTGGGGCACTTATTGTCGGTTGGCATAATAGGGTTCTCGATTTAAAGTGAGGTTAATTTTAGCTGCTTTTATCAACCTTAAAAACGATGCTGTTTCTATTGTTTTGACCCATCCCAGCTCGAGTATAACCCGTACTAATTGTAAAAGCTTTTAATAGTAATCGTTGTTTTGTTAGGATGGTGTTAGGATCCAATTAAAAATTGGTTCGTAGCGGGACATCTTTTGCGCGATTAACGCAATGACGTTGAAAAACGAATGCCAGAAAGGCGATCGCTTTTATTATTTCCTATCAATCTCATCGGCTTTAAATCTATTTCTAATTTACCTTTAATTATATTCCAATACCCACTCCCTATTATCTACCACAATAGTTCGTCGCTAAACGATGCACTTCACCTTTTATGATGTGACACCATAAACACCCAATTCTGATAACTGAACCGGGTACTTTGTCGGCCTGATTGGTACCGAAAAGCCCGAATCTGAAAGCTTAAAATGCTTTTGATTCGGGCTTTGCCATTTTTGAAGAAAGGAGGTGATCTGAGGAGAAAAAAAGCAATGTCCCAGAGGGGCTTAACTTTTCAAATTTACTCAAACAAAGCATAACGAAAATAGAATTTGAAGGAGGATAATATGAGGTATTTAAAATATGGGGTGGTCTTGATGACCGTATTGGCAATAACCTTTGCCGGCGCCAGCGCTTTTGCCAAGCAAACGCAAATTAAAAACATCATCATTATGATCTCGGACGGCTGGGGCTACAATCACATTGATGCCACCAATTATTATGCTTACGGCGCAACCGGTGTTCAGGCTTACGAACATTTTTCATGCCAGATGGCCATGAGCACATATATGGTTCCCGGTGATTACGATCCTGATGAGGCCTGGGCTAGTTTTGATTATGTCAAAAGCGGTGCGACCGATTCCGCAGCGGCAGCGACCGCGATGTCCACCGCTGAAAAGACCTATGGCGGCGCCATCGGTGTTGATCTAGATAAACAGCCACTGCTTCACGTCCTTGAGTCTTGTGAAGCTGCTGGCATGTCCACCGGAGTGGTCTCCAGCGTTGAGTTCAGCCATGCCACCCCGGCTGCGTTCGTGGCTCATAATGAGGCTCGGGGCAATTACGCCGATATCGCCAATGAGATGATCTACGAAAGTGCATGTGAAGTGATCATGGGGGCCGGTGCACCGGATTATGATAATAGCGGTGTGGCTTGTTCTGATGTTGATCCTATAGACGAGAAACCTGATGCGTGCATGAATACTAAATATGTCGGCGGAGATGAAACCTGGGATGACCTGACCGATGATTTTATGGTTATTGACAATGTTGCCGATGCCGATGGTGACGGCATTCCTGACGGCTGGAAAGTCATCCGTTCCCGCGAGGAGTTCCAGAAAATGGCTTCCGGCGACACCCCGGCGCGCGTCATCGGTCTTCCGTACGTGTATCAAACCCTTCAACAGAAGCGAGGGGGTGATGGTTATGCAGACCCATATGTAGTGC
>JASFIG010000390.1:0-4719 GCA_050122795.1 Desulfobacterales bacterium | reverse complement strand
TGGGAAGCCCGCAATAAAAGTGGGCAGATGTTTGGTCGAAGGGCTGTTTACGATATCATTCGAAATAATTCAGCGGCCAATGCTAATGAAATCATGGAGGCTATTCTAAGCCAAATTAAAAAATTTGTGAAGGCATCTAAACCCGAAGACGATTTGACACTTGTTGTAGTAAAGGCACGCTAACCTAACTTCCCACCTGCAGATTTCACCTTCTCACTTGCATTTCTGAAGTATCTACTTTTATTGTGGAGAAAGAAAGGGTCAAAGCTTGAATTGTGAATAAAGACTATCGAGCCTTGCAGTTAGCTCCTGATTTTCCGACATCCTGGCTTTGAGCGATTTGACGGCGTGACTTACCGCTGAATAGCTTAACCCGAATAATTGACCGATTTGATCGTTTGTCAAAATGCCTGTTTTCCAGATTAAATAAATCATTGAATCCCGCGTTTCTTTTTCGGCTCCAGAAACGCGCGCGGCTTTTAAAAAATCTTTCACATTACATCTGAGAATTTTTTCTGCTTTTCGCACGATATAGATGGGATTATGATGCTTTGCTACTTCAACTTGCTGGGTAACGGCCGGTTTAGGCTCAGATGGCAAAAATTCCTTGCGGATTTCTTCAACAAATCTTTGCGATCCCAAAATTAGCCCGTGTCGCAAATCCTCCCAAAGCCGTTCTTCTTCCCCGGCATATCGTTGAACTTTTTCGCGGTAGCCTTTGTTAGGATCTTCGCTATCAAATTGAGACAGAATCAAGTCTGTCTGAAGCCATTTAGGGGCTTTTCGACCATACGCATACGCCAAATAACTGCTCCAACGATAATCGGCAAGGCGTTTGACAATTCCTGCTCGTAAGGGATTGCGGTGGATATAACAGGAAAGCTGCAGCAAGTAGGCATCATTTTGCACAAGGATACTTTTGTAGCGGCCCTGAAACAAGTGACCCTTATGGGAATGGCGAAAATTGAAACGCTGGGTGTAAGTGGTGCCGAACCAATGCATCGCCTTCTTTAGATTGGCTCTTTCAGTTTTTACCACGAGGTGATAATGATTGCCCATCAGTACATAGGCATACACACTCATCGCGAAACGCTCCGACATCTCCCCGACAGTTTTTAAAAAAATCTTACGGTCCCTGTCATCGTCAAAAATGTCTTTGCCTTCGTTTCCCCGCGATAACAGGTGATATAAGGCTCCCTCGTATTCAATTCGCCAGGGTCTACTCATAACACACCATTACCGGTTTGGATTGCCCGGGTCAACAATAATTCACAATTCAAGCTTTGACCCTTACTTTGATATTAAAACTGTTTTTTAACAAAATTCTTAACGATCCTTAATAATTGTAACCTATTATAAGTATGCGCTATCCTGATGAAATAACGGAGGTATAAATGGAGACAAGCTGTTTGGCAGCCGATATCCGGCACGCGCATCATTCAAGAAATCGGTACACAACATCCGGGCAGTGGTACAAGGGAAGTCTGCATCTGCATACCAATCAATCAGACGGTCATTTATCGGTTATAGAATTGGTAAAAATGTACGCCGCTGAAAGATTTGACTTTGTCGCCATAACCGATCACTGGCGTCTGCCGGAATTCAATGGTAACCGCACAAAGCTGCCATTACTGGTTATCGACGGCATCGAATTGGATGGCTTTGATGAGTCCGGCGTGTATTTTCACGTGCTGGCCCTTGGCGCATCGCTTAAGCTTCCAACAACCACCCGCAATTTTGTTAAAGCGCTGCAAGCCGCCCGATCGCAGCGTGCCCTGTTGATATGGGCCCATCCGCACTGGACGGGCAATTTGCCCGGCGAGGGCCTGCGACACAATTTTGATGGAATGGAAATTTATAACCATTCTTCCCATTGTGAAAACGGCAGCGGCTACGCTTTATCACACTGGGATCATGTTTTGAATCAGAATCCGGACTTTCTTGGCTTTGCCACCGACGACAGCCATTTTGTGCCTGACCAGGAATACTGGAAAGGCGGCTGGATAATGGTAAACGCTGCCGCCTGCACTCAGGATGAGATACTGAATAACATTCGCAGAGGAAACTTTTATGCCAGCCAGGGGCCTCAGTTTAAAACCATAGAATACGCGTCAAACAGCGTTAAAGTGGAAACATCCCCGGTGGCCTACGTTCGCCTCATTGGATCGCGAATGACCGGCAGCTGGGTCAAAGCTAAGGAAAATGTCCCTCTTTTACAGGCCGAATTTCAACTGCCGTCGGACTGGCCATATGCTCGCATCGAAATCGAAGACATCAACGGTAAACGGGCCTGGTCCAATCCGCTGTGGTTTTCAAATTACGCGTTTGACTAGCGATTCCCGCTTTGTTTTTTTAGTCGTTTTGATCTTATCAAGATTTTGCAATCGCCCAATACAATTTTAATATCCACCAGATAAATTTATCATGTCTAGATTTTGCCGCTAATGTCTTCAGCTGCCGTCCGAGATCAATTGGAGTGCGGCACATTTTGGTTATCTTCCCCGCTTTTTAAGTTTCAGATATTCAAAATAGGAGGCCCTGAAAATTGACGCAAAAAGAGACCCTTGGTAATTTAATATCGTCCGATCGCTTCGCCGACCATCAGCCCAATTATCATCGTCTAATCTTTTTGGCCAATGCTATAGCCGAAAGGCTGCTGGCTTTAAAAACACTGAAAAATGTCCATCAAGATATCCCTGCGGGTAAAAATTCAGCTGAATTCTTAAACAATGTTTTGGACCGGTTTCAGATTCGTCATTCAATATGCCCGGAAGATAGGCGGGCCATTCCGCGAAAAGGCCCAACAGTTGTGATTGCCAATCACCCGTTTGGGGGTATAGACGGGATTCTTCTGGCATCCATTCTGTGCTCGGTTCGCACGGATGTAAAAATTTTAGCCAATTATTTTTTGGGCCGAATTCCGGAAATGCGGCCCCTGTTTTTTATGGTGGATCCGTTTGGAAACAAATTCTCCATCAACAAAAACAGAACGGCCCTGAAAAAGGCCGTTCGCTGGATAAGGGGCGGAGGTCTGCTGATGGTGTTCCCGGCCGGTGAGGTATCCCATTTTCGCTGGAAAACCAAAAAAATTGAGGATCCGGAATGGGATAAGCGGGTTGCACGCCTTATCCGCTGGACGCGCGCCAGGGTCGTTCCAGCATACTTTAAGGGGCGCAACAGTCTGGCATTTCAGGCCGCCGGTCTGATTCATCCGCTCTTGCGCACACTGATGCTGCCGCGAGAATTGCTGCAAAAACAATCCACCCATATTCATCTAAAAATCGGCAGCCCTATACCTTACCGCAGGATCGCCGGCATAACCCGTGATTCCGACCTGACGGCCTATTTGCGCTTTCGAACATATCTGTTGGGCAATGCCTTTGACCGGACACCAGGGTTTCTGAATACACCGGTGATAAAGCGCGTCGCCCGCAAGTCGCTGCAGACCATCGTTGCCCCGAAATCAACAGCCGGTCTTACTAAAGAAATAGATGGCCTTGCGCAAGACCAGCATTTATGCGTACATGGTGCTCTGCATGTCTATGAGGCCTTTGCCGGGCAAATTCCCAACACACTCCAGGAGATCGGCCGGTTGCGTGAGGAAACCTTCCGGAAAGTGGGTGAAGGAACCGGCAAATCAATCGATCTGGATCGATTTGATCAGCATTACCGGCATTTGTTTGTCTGGAATTCTGAAACCCACGAGGTTGTCGGCGCTTATCGGCTGGCAGCTACTGATGATGTGCTCAAAAGATTCGGCAAAGAGGGCTTTTATACCTACACGCTGTTTAAATACCAAACCCGTTTGCTGTCGCAAATGGGCCCGGCCCTCGAGATGAGTCGCTCATTTGTGCGCCCCGAATACCAGAAAAGCTATACCCCTCTGCTGTTGCTGTGGAAGGGCATCGGTCAATTTGTCGTGCGCCATCCGCGCTATAAGATCCTGTTCGGTGCGGTCAGCATCACCGATGAATACAGCTCCTATTCGAGGCGTTTGATGGCCAGCTTTCTCAAAAGCAACAGTTTCCTGCAGGATCTGTCACAGTTGGTTCGGCCGCGCAAACCGTATCGTCAAAAAGCCATCCCGGAATTGGAAACTACTAAAGCCGCCAGCTGGCCCGAGGATATTGACGAGCTGTCCTCCTGGATCTCCGATATCGAAACAGACGGCAAGGGTGTGCCCATCTTGCTCAAACAGTACCTCAAATTGGGCGGTAAATTGCTGAGCTTCAACATCGATCCTGCATTCGGCAACGTGCTGGACGGCCTGATTATGGTGGACTTGACCGCTACGGATCCGAATCTGTTAAAAAGATATATGCAAGCGGACGGATTTGCGGCATTTATGTCCTACCACCAGCAACACATCTCCGATCTGTCACCCGCCACCAGCATTCCCGCAAATGCCTATGGCAATTCGTAAACTGTTTAAGACGATCTGAAAACTTCAATTGCGGGTTGGACAATTATCTGGAAAATAATGCGCTTCCGACCATCACTAAACCGAATCCTGCAATTAAGACGCCTGATATGTAATTGATTTTCCTAATAAAGGATTCTGTAAAGTGGGTTTTCAGCCGGCGGGCCATACCGCTTAAAAAAACCCACCAAATGGCCGATCCCCAAAAAACGCCCCCTATCAGCAGCAGGGTGGAAATTGGGTTGCTTTTTGTATAGACAATTCCCAGGCTGGCAAAAATAGCAACAAAAGAAAAGATA
>JASFIG010000389.1:0-4720 GCA_050122795.1 Desulfobacterales bacterium | reverse complement strand
TCTGAGCCGGGTCGGGATGAACTTAATTTGACGACCTGGTCAAGGAGCGCGTATGCTTCATCGGGAAGTGTCATTGAATCATGCTCAAATTGAATAACTGTTTTGGATTCCGGTGCGGACAGATCCGTCTTCAACGCCTCCGCGCTTTTTAAAAGCTCTTGGCCCTGTACCTCGGATAAAGCCATCTTATTTCTACCTGCATGATTTTTCCCCCGGACGGCCGCATAATCCATTTGATGGTTTTGCGGTACTTTGCCTTTGCCAACATCTTCTTTGTTAACATACTCCGGGCTGGGGCTTTGCTTTTCTGAGAGATTATTATCCGAAACCTGATGACTCGCTCTGACTTCTGTGTGAGATCGGTCTTTCCACATGAAATTAGACAGGGCAAGCCCGCTGATGAGAAACGCCAGGACAATACCGGCATACACCCAATTCCTGTTAGCGGCTGTAAGCCTGACCGGTATTTTGTCAAATCGATACTCTTCCTGATTCTCATTCTGATGGCTGTCTTCCGCCAGAAGCGTATTCGGCTCACCCAATATCCGCAGATCTTGCTTGCATGAGGCGATCACGCCGTCATCAATCAGATGAATCCCTTTTGAATACCCGATCAGCAGGGCATGATCGCATATGATATTGATAAGTCGCGGATATCCCATTGAAAAATAATGGATTTCGCGAGTGGCCGCGGCGTTGAATATCTCCTCGGTGGCACCGGCAACGTTGAGGCGATGATGGATGTAGTTTTTAGTTTCTGTCTCATCCAATGGATCCAGATGGTAGCTGACGGCGATCCGTTTCCTAAACGCGACGTTGCGCTCTTCCCGCAATACTTGATTGAGCTCACTTTGTCCGACGAGAAAAATATTGATCAGTTTTCTAAAATCGTATTCGATATTTGACAGGATACGGATCTGTTCGAGAAGGTCATGGTTGAGTCTCTGGGCCTCGTCAATGATAAGCAGTACTTTTCCTTCCGCCGCATACACTTCATGCAGAAAATGTTTAAAATGAATCAGAAAAGCGCCTTTGCTATCAAAATGTCTGTTCATCTGAAATTCTTCAGAGAGGAAATTAAAAAAATCCAAAATTTCCAGGTCCGGATCCGGAATCGTGGCAATCAGGGCCTGCACCCGCTCTGATTTTGCAAGGGCGTTTATGATCAGGGTTTTTCCCGCACCGGCGTCACCGGTAAGCAGCAGAAACCCTTTGTTCTCTATTATTCCGTATTCAAGCGAAGCTAAAGCCTCTTTGTGCTTTTCTCCCATCCATAGAAACCGGGGATCCGGGCTCATTTCAAAGGGCTTCAATTTTAGATTGTAGTGGTTTAGGTACATGGAGAATAAAATGAATTAAGGTTCTTCCGGTAATGTATAAATTGGCGGCAGGTAATCATTTTCTTGTTTTATCTCCTCAAGTATTTTCTCAACATCTTTTACCTGCCAGTGGCCATCTTGATTACTATTTTTGATTCCTTCAATATTTAAGCCGGAAGCAATCATATTCACATTTGCGCCGATTCTGTGCATGGCCTTTACCAGCTTATAGATTCTTTCCTTTTGCGGATCATTCTGCGATGCGTGCCGGTTGCCGACAACGACAAGGTTTACGGCATCACTTTTATGGGAAGCCTGCTTTGCGGCAATTTTGTCGAGTTTATGAACAATGAATCTGAGGTCATTGGTGATTTCCCGCAACTGTTTGGTTTGTAATTCTTGATCGGCATTGGACAAAGACGGTCCTGGTTCTGCGTTCAACAGATTAACGACAGCCCTTTCAACGATTTGGGAAATGGTCTGCCCGGTCAATTTTCTTTGATCATCTATCTGCTTCTTTAATTCGGCAGGCACCTTGATCGTTATGGACTTCTTGTTCTGCGACCATTGCTTTCCTTTTATTTTCGCGTGGCTAAAATGGCGTTTGGTATGCATTTGTATTCAAACCTGTTTTGTAAGGATAAGCGCTGCTCGATCAAAATCACGATAAAATCAGCGCCGTGTAATATGAATCTTATCGGAAAAGGATCATTATTAATAAAATTCAATGTATTGGAAAAAGGGACAAAAATAGAAAGCGCACATATGGAATCATTTTCGGCTGAAAGGGGGGCTAAACAGAATCCAGCAGACACACAATCGTGAATTTAATCAGACCCAATATTGAATTTACATCCGATTAAATTCTAATAATGCAGACGGCAATATTCAGTTTCCATGTTTGTTCACAGAATAAACAACTGTTGATCATTACTACACTTTTAAGGATGCTGTCAATACAAAATCATATGGAATTTCAATTATTTATTCTTCGTAGCGTAAAAATTCTAATTTGGATTTATTTGATGAATACATCCTATTTTTATTGCAACATTCATCACGAAAAAACCCGCCGGCCCAGCGGGTGGCCCTGACTGAGGCTTTCTATTGACAGCGCCTACTAAAATGCATCTATCAACATTCGATTCACAGAAGAGGATCAATCGGGTCGCTTCTTTGAGCACATCGGGAAAGGTACCTGTCAACATAGTTGACAGTTTGACACACGATGAACACCGCACGGGTTGCCATTATGATTTCTTGAAAATAAATTCGAACAATTTTAAACTATTATGATTGTATCAAGATATCCCTTTTTGCATTGGCACTTTGGCATTCAATTTGCTTTTCACCAAAGCAAGGCACCGGGAATCTCAACGCTCCTATCAGAATACACACCTGACCTCGGCAAATGTCGATCCAGCCGCTAAATCTGATCACATGATCGCTATCGAATTGATCTGTTTTGTGCAGCCCGCACACAAAGAGGTTCCCCTGTTAACAAAATACATGAAAGGGGGCACCATGTATGCAAAAGGAGCGCTAATTGGCTTACTGATCGTCGTTGCGGCAATGATCGCGGGGCTGCTTTCAACCGGAATTGCCGTCGATAAGAGTCATCCGGTCAAAATATATGAAAGCTGTCTTGTTAAGAAGATTGAAAAGTGCGAATCGCTTGCAGAGATGCTGCACACAACCCGGTCGGCAACGCTTCGCAAATATGCCATGGTCCAAGATCAAAAGGCACTTTTTTTAGATGCTGAAAGAGAAATGCTGATCCATGCCATGATCCAAATGCAGCTTGAACCCAAGCAATATAAAATAGAACATTATTTAGACGAACAGTTCTACAAATATCTGGCGAAATGACAGACCGAATACCTGGGATCCACATCTCTCCATTCAATTGATGTTATTGACTTCATTTTAGATCTTGTTATTTTGTCCACAAAGGCCATTCATTTATTTTCAGAATTATTTGTTTTTGACTTGAGCTTTGAGCTACGCGCTGTCTTTCTATGATCGTATCTTTTCATCCTGTATTTGAAGCCGACCAGAACATCATCTGTGCCGGACGTGAACCCGGAGCAGATGATCTGGCAGCCATAAGGGCCGCACATGCGGTGGTATTGCCCCAGGGATGCCGCCGATCATTGTATGAAATGGCCACTGAACACTGCCGCCATGTCTTTCCCAATTATGATGCGCGCTTTGACTACCCCGGGAAATTAGGTCAGATACGGCTTTTTCAAGAAACTGACACGGCTCATCCGCACGCTGAAACATACGCTACGCTGGATGCCTTCAGGCAGCCATCCGCAGATAATCCTGCAGAAATTGCGTTCAAGCCGCCATGCGTATTTAAGTTTGACTGGGGCGGTGAAGGTAAAACCGTATATCTGCTAAACTCCAGAAAAGATCTTCAGGATATCTTACATAAAGCTGCAGATTTTGAGCGCTCGGGTCAAAAGGGCTTCTTGCTGCAGGAATACGTACCCACACAGGGAAGGACCCTGCGGGTGGTGATCATCGGCCAACGCTTCATATCTTACTGGCGGATTCAGGAAGGTGCCGACGCCTTTAAGTCCAGCGTGTCTCAGGGGGCCAGGATCGATGCGGCCTTAGCACCCGAGCGCCAGAAAGTCGCAAAGGAATTTGTCAGAGGCTTTTGCAGCAAAACCAGGATCAACCTGGCCGGCTTTGATGTCATCTTTGCGCCGGGCAAGGGATCCATGCGCCCCTTGATGCTTGAAATAAACTATTTTTTTGGCCGCCGGGGCCTGGGGGGCTCGGACGCCTATTATGAAATATTAAAGCAGGAAATTAAAGCCTGGATAGGGTATACATTCGATAAACAGGATGTGTGAAATATGATTAGGTAAACTCATGGTGTTTGGTGTTCCGTGTTTGGTGTTTGGTATTTGGTGTTCGGTGTTTGATTTTACATATCAGCGTATTTATTCATTTTTGATACGCTAAACACTAAACACCAAACACTAAACACTCCCGTTATTAGAACGCCGTTTAGAGCTTTGAACCAGCTGGTAGGATGAACATGAAAAAGAAAAAACCTCTGAAACCCTTTGCCCACGATCTGGAAGAATCGGATCTGAAACGCGAACGCCGCAAGGCCCGCGAGCTGCGGGAATCCCAATGGTGGAAGCGCCGGCTTGCCAAAGGCCGGTGTTATTACTGCAATCGGAAAACGCCACCCAAAGAACTGACCATGGATCATATCGTGCCCATTGCGCGGGGCGGCAAAAGCACCCGCGGCAATGTGGTTCCCTGCTGCAAAAGCTGCAACAACACGAAAAAACAACTCCTGCCGATGGAGTGGGAACAATATCTGAAAGATGCCCGCACTAAGGCAAATGATTAAAACGCAGTCATGACAGCCTCAA
>JASFIG010000388.1:0-4720 GCA_050122795.1 Desulfobacterales bacterium | reverse complement strand
CGGTAGCTTTAAACTTTAAGGGTGACCAAGAAGGCCTGCTTTTATGAAAAAAATTTTAGAATATATAACCAAATTTTTCGCCTTCATCCGGGTTGATATCTGGCGGATTCGGCTGGCCGATCTGCCCTTTGGTAAATCCTTTGTGCTCAGGCAATTGCGCATCATTATCCTGGCAATTCGCAGCTATGATGAAGACCGCTGTTTGCTGCGGGCATCATCCCTGACATTTTACACCCTGCTTTCGATTGTGCCTATCCTGGCCATGTTTTTCGGTGTGGCCAAGGGCTTTGGTTTCGAGAAGCGGCTCGAAAGAGAGCTTTTTGATAAATTTCCCGGGCAGGAGGAAATTTTAAATCAGGTCATCAATTTTGCAACGTCACTGCTCGAGCAAACCCGGGGCGGCGTTATTGCCGGAATCGGGTTGCTGGTTTTATTCTGGTCTGTGCTCAAGGTTCTCGGGCATATTGAAATGGCCTTTAACGATATCTGGGAAATCAAAGAAGATCGCAGCTGGGGCCGCAAATTCAGCGACTATCTGGCAATCATGCTGCTTGCCCCGATTTTAATCCTGTTAAGTGGCTCGGCAACCGTTTTTATTACCACCCGGGTGACCCAGATCACCCAGGAAGTTGCCCTGCTGGGTGTGTTGAGCCCGCTGATTTCCTTCTTGTTGAAGCTTATACCCTATGTTTTGATCTGGATCGTGTTTACGATTCTTTATATTATCATGCCGAATACCCGGGTCAGTTTTAAAGCCGGCGTTCTCGGTGGCGTGGTTGCCGGGACGCTATACCAGCTCGCACAGGGTCTGTATATCAGTTTTCAAATCGGTGCTGCCAGATACAATGCGATCTATGGTAGTTTTGCCGCCCTGCCGTTGTTTCTGTTGTGGCTGCAGATCAGCTGGTGGATCGTCCTGTTTGGTGCCGAGCTGTCTTTTGCCAATCAAAATGTGGATACCTATGAGTATGAGCCCGACAGTCTCAAAGTCAGTCCGGCATTTAAGAAACTCATGACCTTACAGGTGGTCCATCTGCTAATCAAAAAATTTGCCAACAGCGAAAAGCCCCTTACCGATTCACAGATATCAGCCCGGCTGAAGATACCGATCCGCCTGCTGCACAATATTATTTTCGACCTGGTCGAGAGCGGGCTGGTATCTGAAATCTGTGCGACTGACGGTAAGGAACTTTCCTATCAACCCGCCCGTGACATTAATCAACTGTCAATTCAGTCCGTTCTGGAAGCCCTTGATCAAAAGGGGACCGAAAACATACCGGTGGCCGATACCGCCGAATACCGGGCGCTATCGGATGCGATAAGAGAATTCAGCGAAGCCATGGAGCATTCGCCGGCCAATAAGCTTCTCAAAAACATCTAAAATTGGCGTTAAAACATTCATCTCTTGCCCGAGGGCGGCGTTAATCGTCGTCGAAAGGCGCTTACGTACAAATGTACGCTGCGCTTTTTCTCCTCCTCTTAGCCTTGCCCTCAAACAAGATCTAAACATTTTAAAGCCATTTGTCTTTGTAAAAAATCAGATTACTAAAAACGTACCAATATAGGTGAACAACGCGCCACCAGACGGACATATCAAAAATTATTTCACGGGTCCTAAAGTGAACCTTCTACATTGAAGAATTGAAGGTATGGGCAGAAAAACAAGAAAAGATTATTTGTTGGTGTGCCTTATTTTGATGGCCTTGTTGCTGTGGAGCTGTGGCGTGGTGGGGCCGGATACGCCGGATTACTGGCCGACGCAGGGCTGGAAGACCGCTACCCCGGAAAGCCAGGGAATGGACTCGGCGTTGCTGCTGGATATGCTGGAGGTCATCTGGCAAAATGATATAAAAATCGACAGTGTCCTGGTGGTTCGTAACGGGTATATCGTGCTGGACGCCTACTGTTATCCGCGCGATGCGGCGGATCGGCATAACATCTACTCCTGCTCCAAAAGCGTTACTTCGGCATTGATCGGGATCGCCATTGATAAGGGCTTCATAAAAAGCGTGCACCAACCGGTGCTGGATTTTTTCCCGGAGCATATCGCCCAAAACCTTGATGCCGATAAGGAGGCGATGACCCTTGAGCATGTGCTAACAATGACGACCGGCCTGGAATGCCGTGATTCCTTTCGCTACCGTTGGTCCGGATTGGAACAGATGAAGAACAGCCCCGACTGGGTGCAGTATATGATCGATTTGCCCATGGCCCACCCGCCGGGAACCCATTTCGAGTATTGTAACGGGGCTACCTTTCTGCTTTCGGCCATTTTACAGCAGAAAACCGGCACGAATGCGCTCGCTTTTGCCCAAGAACATCTTTTCAAACCGCTGGGCATTTCCGGCGTCTCCTGGCCATCCAATCCCCGGGGGATCACCGTCGGATACGGCCAAATTTATATGCGTCCGCGCGATATGGCCAAGTTCGGCTATCTTTATCTGAACAACGGGTTGTGGGAGGACAAGCAGATCATCCCCTCCCGCTGGATAAAAGACTCCACGCGCAAGCATGCTTCTACCAGAGGGCCTATGGATTATGGTTATCAGTGGTGGACGATGGGTTCCGGCGCGTACACGGCCCTGGGCTATTATGGACAATTTATTTTTGTCGTGCCGCAGAAAAACATCGTCGCGGTCTTCACCAGCCTTTTGGATCAAAAAGATATTTTTACCCCTTCTACTTTGTTGCACGCTAACATCATACCATCGGTGAAATCAGACAAAGCGCTGCCGGAAAATATTGAGCGACAAAAGGCCCTTCAAGATCTCATCACACTCTGGCAGGACACCAGCCCCAATGATCGTGCTGAAATCAGAGAAAAAACCGGTCCGGCCCCTGCAGGCCAGCAGCCCGGACAATATGTGAACGAGGCGTACGGCTTCTCGGTTAAATATGATCCCGAACTGACCATCACCGATCATGCCCTGGAGCCCGGTGAGCTTTTTCGCAAAAAGGCGCCTGAAGGCATTCCCGTCTTTACTGTCGCCGTGGCGGATATTCCCCGAGGCCTGGCGTTGAAAGAAACCGGACAATTTCTCCTGAAGCTGTACCAGAAAAATTCACAGGTTAAAGATGCGGACATTCGCAAACAGGAGCTCATTACGCTGTCCGATGGCACCCAAGCCAATTATGGTGAAATTACCTGGCGCTATCGGTCTTTCGATCTGGTGACCGTGGCGGTCGGTACCTATAAGCACGATAAGCTCATCGGCGTTTCGGTGGTCGGCAGCCGGAACATGCCGGTGGAATATCTGGCAGGCATGGTAAAATCTTTAAAATTTGAAAATTAGATTTAGAATCGATGACCTGACGTTCGACTGAAGACAAACTGCCGTTTTCAGCATGGCTTCGTACTCTATCTGGACATGCAAACCGACGGATCAAGAGCAGAATATCTTGCGTATTTTCAGAGGCACGGCAATTGCCGGCTGCCGTACTGTATTGAAGTATCCTCAAACAGAGAAGGGTCTCACGTGGTGGTGGTCGGCGCCACCCACGGCAATGAGCCGGCCGGTGTCAAGGCCATGGTGGCCTTTCATCAACAGGTGCACAATGGTGAGCTTCAATTGCAAAGCGGCAACGTCAGCCTGCTGCTGGGCAACCCGCGAGCCTACGAGCAGGATCAGCGCTACATCGACCGGGATCTGAACCGCAGCTTCAACCAACCCGACAGCACCACCATTGAAGGCCGGCGGGCTGCAGAAATCATTCAATACCTGGAGCAGAACGCAGGTATTGCAGCCTTGCTGGATCTGCATTCAGTCAGCATTGGCGAGTTTAAGATCTGTGTTTATGAAAAAAACAACCCGCAGAGCCTGGAATTGACGCTCGGCATCAGCAAGATTGCGTTGCATTTTGCCTTTCATCCGGATCATATGCCGGGTGCCTTGATATCAACAGCCGGCCAGCGGCAAATCTGTGGATTGATCGTGGAATGCGGCAATCATCAGTCCAAACAGGGGATGGATACCGCCCGGAGCCACATCCACGGCCTGCTGGCGCACTATCAGATGCTGTCTGCTTCAGCTAAAACCCCTAAAAAAAGCGATGCTATGATCGAGCAGTATGAAAGCATCGGCGCCATAAAGCCCGGCCCCAATTTTAAGTTCCTTGTCCCGGATGTCGCAACCGGAACGAAACTGAGCAAAGGGCAGGTGTTTGCCAAGGATGACAATGGTGAGCATATCGCTCCGCAGGACTGTTATATCGTGGTCCCTTCCCGGGTGGTGAAAGTAACGGATGTGGATGCGGGTTTTTTAGGGTGCTTGAATGTGCTGCAAATGCATAATTAAGAGATCGAGGCATTTTTCTCGAATCGATCGCGGAGTGAAATATCAGCGACTTCAGCGTGCAAGCTCACGCTTAAGGGAGTGTAGCGAAAGAACAGAATTCAAATATAAAATAATTGATTAGCCGTTAACGCAGGGGTTGGGGTTATAGCAGGGTGCTTATTTGTCCAGGCTCAGCTGACCGGCAAAGAAACAGGATACAAAATGCTTGTCCCGTATTTCCCTGAATTCCGGTTCTCTTTTGCTGCAAATGTCTCTGGCAAACAGACAGCGCGGGTGAAAGCTGCAGCCCGGCGGGGGATCGATGGGGCTGGGGACGTCGCCTTTCAGAATGATGCGTTCATGCCTTTTTAAAGCGGGATCCGGAATGGGCACCGCCGACAGGAGGGCCTGGGTATAAGGATGAAGCGGTGTCTTGTAAAGCGCTT
>JASFIG010000387.1:0-4729 GCA_050122795.1 Desulfobacterales bacterium | reverse complement strand
ATCACTCAGCGCGCAGTATGATCTCTGCCTGAATCTTGCATAAATATGAATGAGATGAAAACCTCCGGCACGTTCAGGATTCAGGTTCTTAGACCACAGGTAGGCAGTCATGCCAACGGAACCCGTTTCTGACACCACCACAGGCTCAGTTTCCCGCTTAACACTGAGCATTGTGGTGACCACCCTCTGCCGTCTGGTGCTGAACACGGCGCGCCGGTTTGCCTATCCTTTTGCACCGGCCTTAAGCCGGGGTTTGGGCGTGCCGTTGACGGCCATCACGTCACTGATTGCGGTCAATCAGGCCACGGCGGTTCTGGGACTATTTTTCGGGCCGATTGCGGATCGACTGGGGTATCGCTTAATGATGCTCAGTGGTATGACCCTGCTGGTGGCCGGGATGTTTGCCGCCGGCCTGTTTCCCTTTTACGGAGTGGTACTGGTGGCGTTATTTTTAGCCGGAATGGGCAAAAGCATCTTTGATCCTGCCTTACAGGCCTATGTCAGCGAGCGCGTCCCGTTTCACCGCAGGGGTCTGGCGATCGGTTTTCTCGAATTCGCCTGGGCGGGCAGCACCCTGCTGGGTATTCCACTGATTGCGCTGCTGATTGACCGGCTCGGTTGGCGGGCGCCTTTTTTTGCGATGGGGGGTCTGGGTATTCTGGGTATTCTGGTGCTCAGAATCATCATCGAAAAAGGCCGGCGCAGGCCGGCGCCCGGTCAAGCGCCACCCTTATTTAAAGGTGCCTGGCGGCAGCTCCTGCGGGAGCGTGCTGCACTGGGAGCTCTTTCGTATGCCTTCTGGATTAGCGTGGCGAATGATAATTTATTTGTGGTTTACGGGGCCTGGCTGGAAAAACAATTTAGCTTGAGCATTGTGGCGCTGGGCCTGGGAACCAGTGTCATCGGTATCGCCGAGCTGGCCGGTGAAACTCTAACGGCAACGCTGGCCGACAGGCTGGGTCTGAAACGATCGGTGATCGGTGGCATGGCGGCCTGTCTGATCTGCTATGGCATCCTGCCGTTTCTGGGACAGACTTTAGGGATGGCTTTAACAGGGCTGTTTATCATATTTCTGACATTTGAATTTACGATCGTCACCAGTCTTTCTCTGTTCACCGAACTGGTGCCCGCATCGCGGGCCACGATGATGGCCAGCTATCTGGCCTCGGCCGGGATCGGGCGCGTGGTCGGCGCGCTGATCGGCGGCCCCATCTGGCTGATGGGCGGCATTTATGCGACAGCCCTGGTGTCGGCCGCAATTAGCGGCCTGGCACTCGCATCCCTCATATGGGGACTGCGGGGATGGCAAAAACCGTAAACGTAAGAATTTTGCTTTTGGGTATCCACAAGAGACCTGATATGCGTTATATTAATAAATTCGAAGCACGAAATCCGAAATTCGAAACAAATTATAATTTCAAATGATCCAAATCCAAAAGTTTTGAACATTTGAATTTAGGGCTTTTATATTGTTTCGTATTTCGGATTTCGAATTTCGGGATTTGATTGACCTGTAAGTAAAATGTTAAAAAAATTAATAAAATACGCTCTCCTTATAATTGTGCTGGCCGGGGTGGCAATGGCTATTTATGCCTGGTACCTGTCCGGCCAGGTTGAAAACCGCTTTTCCGCGCGCCGCTGGAGCATTCCCTCGACGGTTTATTCGGATACAACGCTTTTGTATCCGGGGCAGCATATTAACCCGGTGCAATTTAGTGAGAAGCTATCCAATTTAGGCTACCGCAGTGTGAAGAAGATGCCTTCCCAAAAAGGGGAGATTCGGGTTCGCACGGATACGCTGGATATTTATTTAAATGACCTTAAAACCCCCTGGACCGAACGCGCCGGATTTTTAGCTCAAATCGGCTTCAGCGAAGATAGAATTGGAGCGATCCGCCGCAAGGATAACGGTCAAATGATTCCGATTCTGGAACTGGAACCCGAAGAAATCATGCAGTTTTTCGGCCATGAGCGTGAGCGGCGACAGCTGATTTCGATTGATCAGGTTCCCGAGCACCAGATTCAGGCTGTGCTGGCTGCAGAAGACCACCGCTTTTTTCAGCATTCCGGCGTCGATTGGCGCGGCATTTTGCGGGCGGTGATGACCAATTTGCGCCATGGTGAAATCCGCCAGGGCGGTTCGACCTTAACGCAGCAACTGGCTAAAAACTATTTCCTGACACCCGAACGCACATTTATCCGCAAGCTAAAAGAACTGATTCTGGCGCTGATCATCGAACTCAAATACGATAAGCGTGAAATCCTGGAAATTTACCTGAATGAAATCTATCTGGGACAAAAAGGCTCGGTTGCCATCAACGGTATCGGTGAAGCGTCTTATTTCTATTTTGGCAAGCCGGTGGACCGCTTGACACTTTCGGAAGCGGCTACCATTGCCGGTCTCATCAAAGCGCCCAATCATTATTCGCCTTATCGCGATATAGAACGCTGCCAGAGTCGCAGGGATGTGGTTATGGAGGCCATGCACCGCTGGAAATGGATTACGCCGGACGAGCTTGAAGAAGCGCGCAAGCAGCCGATCAATGCCGTGGGATTTTTGGCGGCCGCCAAAAAAGCGCCTTATTTTATCGATTACCTGACCGAGCAGTTGAATGCCCTGTATCGATCGGAAGACCTTACGAGCTTAGGGCTTTCCATTTACACCACCCTGGACACCCAGGTTCAAATGGCCGCGGAGGAGGCCCTGGCAAATGGGCTCGCCCGCCTGGAAAATGCAAATCCGCAACTACAGCGCACTGCACCTGAAGAAAAACTTCAGGGCGCCCTGGTTGTGATGCAGCCGAAGACAGGCCATATACTGGCGCTGGTGGGCGGTCGCAATTACAGCGTCAGCCAATTCAATCGAATCACCCAGGCCCGCCGCCAGCCCGGAAGCGCCTTCAAACCATTGGTCTATTTGAGTGCTCTGGGGCAATTTACCCCGACGACGCTATTGTCAAATGATCGAAAATCCTACACGGTCAACGGGAAGCAATGGAACCCTCAGAACTTTGAAGCGGTGACTGAATATACAGTCAGTTTGCAGGATGCGCTCAAAAAGTCCTACAATCTGGCCACCGTTGACCTGGCCATGAAAACCGGCCTCGAGCAGATTGTGGAGCTGGCCGCCAAATTTAATTTTTCGACGCCTATTAAACCCTACCCGTCGCTGGCTCTGGGCGCTTTTGAAGTCATCCCGCTGGAGCTCGCCAGGGCCTACTGCGTATTTGCGGCCGAGGGTGTGCAACCATTTCCGTTATCGTTAAAGGGCGTTGTGGATGAAAATGACCGGATTCTCGAGCATCAGCATTTGAATATCGAGCGGTTAATACCGCCGGCCGAAGCATTCATCATGAACAGCATGCTGCAGGGCGTCGTCAGGGAAGGTACCGCCCGCTCATTGCAATGGCGGGGAATTACCTGGCCGGTTGCCGGCAAGACGGGTACTACCAATGATTTTAGAGATGCCTGGTTTGTAGGGTATACGCCGGATATTCTCGCTCTGGTGTGGGTGGGATTTGACAACGGGGACTCGATTAAGGCCACCGGTGCGGCCGCTGCTCTGCCGATCTGGGCCGACCTGATGAACGCGATCCCCCAGTACCGATCGGAAACTGAATTTAAAATACCGCAGGGCGTTGAAAAAATTCTGGTTTGCCCGGTCACCGGGCGGCCGGCGGTTGCAGGTTGCCCCGAACCGCTGGATGTATATTTTCTGACAGCCCACGCGCCGGACGAAGAATGTCCGCTGCATGCAAAAGAGGGTATCGCCGGCAAACTCATCAAGGGCGTAAAGGGCCTCATCAATGCCGACTAAAGCCATTTACATCATGGGGATCGTCCTGCTGGCGGCTTGGCTGGCAGCATGTTCGAAACCGGTGTTAGAAGGATATCCATCTGAGGGCGATCAAATCACGGTTTCCGGGGAAGCGACTGAGGAAAGCCCGCAAGCGCTGGCTTCGCTGCAATTAACCGACCAGGGCCGTCGCCTGGTGGAAGACAAACAGCCGGACAAAGCCATTCGTGTGCTGGAACAGGCCGTCAGCCTGCACCCCACAAATGGCCGGAATTATTATTATCTGGCCGAGGCCTGGCTGATGAAAGGCTTCGCGGATCAGGCCAAAGAGTTCAACCAGCTGGCGGAAATTCATCTGAAGGAAGACCATCAATGGATGATCCGTGTGGCCGAGCAGGCGGATCGCATCGCTGAGTTGGAGAAATAGGCGGTAGCGAATTAGCTCACGCAAAGCCGCCAAGATCGCAAAGATGTTAATTTAAAAAAACCTTACTATGCTATTTGCCTTTCGTTCAACCGGCACCACGATGTTGTCCCGGTTGATATAAACCCAAAACGTTGCGATCATCGGGACAGGCACGCTTTACATGGCACACTGCCCGCCCCGATGATAAAATGAAGACAAGATTATGGTAATGGCAGCGAAGAACTGTCCAGCTCCACCGTCTCGCCGGTGGGCACATCATCTTCGTAAGCCTCTTCGAGAATCAACCCGACACCTGGAGCGTAGTATTTAAATTCGAAGACATCCGGCTCGATGGGGGTATAATCTTTGGTTTTCAATACATTTGTGTAGGTTCTACCTCGAATCTCAATAGAATCCACCCATTCAACAAATTCGCCGATGTCTTCAGCATCCCCCAGAAAGAATTCCTGGCGGTAGACCTCCTGCGGCGGATCAGAGCCAAACCTGTCGTAGGCCCACATCAGGAT
>JASFIG010000386.1:0-4785 GCA_050122795.1 Desulfobacterales bacterium | reverse complement strand
TAAAATTTTGTTATTTGCACTGGCAGGGTAGCGAAAAGAAATCGGACTGTCAAATGCCCGGCTGCTAAAAACAGGCGCTGACCGATGGCCGGATATCGCAGTAGACAGTGTTGTTGTTTTTTTATATGATGGCTGCGTTTGTATGTAAGGTAATGAGCGGTCGGATTTTTTCTGATCACCAACCGATAAATAGTGAGGAGCGTATGTGCCAGGGATACCAGTTTGCAGGCGTCGCGTCGGGATTGAAGAAGAAGCGCCAAAAAGATCTCGGGCTGATTTATTGCGAGCGACCGGCCAGCGTTGCCGGCGTGTTTACCCGCAATCAGGTTAAAGCTGCCCCGGTTATGCTGGACATGCAGCGTATTGCTGGCGGTATCTGCCAGGCGGTCATTGTCAACAGCGGCAACGCCAATTGTTGTACGGGGGAAAAGGGCATGCGTGATGCTGTATCCATGGGGCGTTGGATTGCCGAGGGGCTTGATATCGCCGAAGAACGCGTGCTGGTGGCATCCACGGGCGTTATCGGCGAGCCGCTTGCTGCTGACCGGATTCAACAGGCTGTTCCCGATCTTATCAAAACGCTCGATCCGGCCGGGATTTCCAATTTTGCCGAGGCGATTATGACAACCGATACCGTACCCAAAATTGTCAGCCAAAAAGGAAATCTGGATGGTGTGCCTTTCAGCGTAACCGGTGTTGCCAAGGGAGCGGGGATGATCCGCCCGGACATGGCGACGTTGCTGTGTTTTATCATGACCGATGTCGTTGCCGAGCCGTCGCTATTAAAAGAGGTGCTGGTGAGTGCAACCAACCGAACTTTAAACCGCATCACCATTGATGGTGATACGAGCACGAATGATACGGCCCTGCTGCTGGCCAACGGTTTGGGCGGGGCGATGGTTAAAGGCGATGCTGCCCAAAAAATATTTTTTAATCTTCTGGAAAGCGTTTTAATGTCGCTGGGCAAATTGCTGGTCAAAGATGGCGAAGGCGCGACCAAACTCGTCGAGGTGGTCGTTCAGGGAGCCGAATCCGAGCACGATGCCCGTCAAATTGCCGACACGATTGCCCATTCGAATCTGGTTAAAACGGCGCTGTTCGGCGAGGATGCCAACTGGGGAAGAATCCTGGGCGCTGTCGGCAGGGCAGGGGTGCCGATTGAAACAGAGCGGATCGATGTTTTTTTTGGGGATGTGTGTATGGTTCGAAATGGGGTGGGGTGCGGAAAAGAAATAGAGAGGGAAGCAACCCGGGTCCTCAAAGAGCCCGAATTTTCCATTCGCATCGATTTAAAGTCCGGCAATGCTGAGGCATTTGTGTTTACCTGCGATTTCTCCATTGATTATGTCAAAATCAACGCTGACTATCGCAGTTAAAAATTGCTTTTAAACTCATATCTTTCGCCCTCGGGCGAAATCTAACGGTTTAAAAGCAATTTTACGTTTTCAAATGAGCGGGCTGCATACAGTCATTTTAGGCAGTTTAGCTCATTTTAGTTCATTTTAGGCATTTGTCATTGGTGGCTGTTAAGATCCAGGGATTTAAGAACCAACGTATTTTATTATTGTTATTTTAACTATGGCTGAGATGCGGTTGCAAAAATTTCTTTCCAAAGCGGGCATATGTTCCCGGCGCAAGGGAGAAGAATATATCGAGGCCGGTTGGGTAAAAGTAAATGGCAAAACCGTCACCGAGCTGGGCGTAAAAGTCGATCCGCAAAGAGACTTTGTTGAAGTGGATAATGCCGCCATTGAATTAAATACTGTCTCGATAACCATAGCACTCAATAAGCCCCGGGGCTATGTCTCCAGCTGTCATCAACCCGATGAAAAAATTGTGCTTGATCTGGTGGACATATCCGAACGTATTTACCCCATCGGACGGTTGGACAAGGATTCGAGCGGTCTTCTTTTGCTGACAAATGACGGTTTGTTGCATCATCAACTTTCGCATCCATCTTTTGACCACGAGAAGGAATATGAAGTTAAAGTCGCCAAAGTCCTGCCCGAGGGCGCATTGACAAAGCTGGCCACGGGGTTGCCGATGATGGGAACCCGAACGCGCCCGGCGGGTGTTCAACGAATTTCCTCCCGAAGATTTAAGATTATTTTACAGGAAGGAAAAAATAAGCAGATCCGGCGCATGGTTCGAAAAGTGGGCAATCAGGTGGTGAGTTTAAAGCGAATTCGAATCGCCAACATCAAGCTGGGCGATCTGCCACCCGGCAGCTGGCGGCACCTGACCCCAAAAGAATTAGAAGGCCTGTTAAAGGCGCGTTAAAACAAATTCAGTGCGTTCTGTGATGCTGGCCGGAGGAACGTGAATAAGCTTATAGCCCAAAGATTGATAGCTTTCTTCGATGAGACGACCTAAACGGTCGGCGGTTTTTTCGTCTTCGGAGCGTGCCGGATCCGTTAAAAAAGCGAGTCTTTCAAACAGAAAGATTTTTCGATAGCGTACCGTCCGGCTCTTTTTCCGGGGCTCGGCAGGGTCCAAACCGCACATTTTATAGTAGGCGATGCTGTCGGGCACGGCGCGATCCAAAAAAATGATGTCATCGCGCGCCAGCGCGGCTTCAAGTTTGACTTTGGCCAGCAGGATATGGCGCTCAAATGCCCAATCATCCGCTTTTATTTTTTCCAGGGTTTTGCCCCGGGCCAACTCGGCATCAATGTAGGCCCGCGCGACTTCGTGAACGACAGCATAGCCCCGTTGCTCCAGCTGATTGATGACAGCTGTTTTACCCGAGCACGGCGCCCCGGTAATGACATACCAGTTGGTCGTGTGTGCGGGAGCCTGCATCAGATTGCGCTGGCACCGCCGTCTACATTCAGGGTTTGACCGGTCATAAAATCCGATCCGGCTGAGCACAAAAAAAGAGTTGGATGGGCAATATCAACAGGCTCGGCAATTCGACCCAGCGGAATGGTTTTAACAATGGCGTCATGCAGCGCTTTATCTGACCAGAAAGGCTCGCTAAAGCTTGTGCGAACCACACACGGGGCGATCGCGTTTACCTGAACATTAAAAGGCGCCAATTCCTGAGCCATCACCTTGGTCAGCATCTCGATGCCGGCTTTGGCCACTCCGTATATGCCCATTGCCGGGGCGGATCTTTGAGCGGCGATGGAAGATATGTTAACGATTTTGCCTTTTTGCCGTTCGCGCATTATTTGACCGGCTTTGCGGGAACATAAAAACGTACCGTTTAGGTTGGAATCAATGATTTTGCGCCACAGTTCGGGATCGGCATCCACCACCCCGCTAATGATATTCATGCCGACATTGTTGATCAGACCGTCAAGCTGGCCAAAGCGCTGCAGCGCTTGATCGAATAATACTTCGACCGCCTCGGATTTGGCAATATGGGCGACAAGCGGCAAGAGATCTTTACCGGCTGCGAGCTTTGCAGCGGCCCGATCGAGGCCTTCCTGCTTGCGACCGCAAATCACCACCCGGGCCTTTTGCTCGAGCAAGCATCTGGCGATTTCAAATCCGATACCGCGGCTGCCGCCGGTGACCACAAAAACCTTGCCGTCAAGGCCGTAGTTGATGGGATGCATGCCTTACTCGACGAAAACCGTTTGTCCGGGATAAATTTTAGAACTCGGCCAAAGTTGATTTATTGACAGGAAGCGGTTCAAGGCCATATTGTGCCGCTTGGCAATCAAAAAAGGACTGTCCCCTGATTTTACTTTGTAGGTTTCTAAGCCCTCAACTTTTGACAGCGTATTCTTACCATCGAATATAATGAGTTTCTGGCCTTTATGCAGGCTGGTCGATGACAGCTGATTGAGCTGCTGAACTTTTTTGGTTGTCGTTCCGTATTTTTTGGCGATGGTCCAGAGCGAATCACCTTTTCTGACCACATGCACAATCCGACGACCGTGCTGGGATTTTAACCTTTTCGGCGGATGATACCGATAACCGCTGCTGGGTATTTTAAGTAACCGCCCGGCAACGATATAATTGGACTTGCGCAAATTGTTTGCCCGCATAATTTTGCCGACACTGGTCCGGTAGCGTTTGGCGATTAACGAAAGGGTTTGACCGGGACGCACGCGGTGATAGACATAAGCGCGTTGCGGGGGCCGCGAAACAGGGATCTTGTCCATTTGGGCTAACAGAAATTCACCTTTATAAGACGGCACCTTGAGCGGATATTCATCCTCCGGGCAGATCTTATATCGCAATTCAGGATTGAGTTCGTAGATCTCGTTTGCGCTCACGCCAATTGAACGGGCAATATCTTTTAGATGCACCTGCTTTGAAATGGTAACCGTTTCATACTGAGGCGGCATATCCAAGGCCGTCAGGTCCAGCCCATACTTTTCCGGTTGATCTAAAATATGAAGAGTCGCCAGAAACCGGGGCACATAGCGCGCGGTTTCCCGGGGCAGTCGCTCGTAAAGATCCCAGAAATTGTCCAGGTAATTAAGATTCTGGCGCCGGATGACATTTAGCACCCTTCCTTCACCGCAATTGTAGGCGGCCAGGACAGTCGTCCAATCGCCAAAAATAGAGTGAAGTTCTTTAAGATAATCAATGGCAGCCCGAGTTGATTTTTCAGGATCCATGCGCTCATCGATCAATTTGTTTCTTTTGAGCCCAAACTTGTAACCGGTAGATGGAATAAATTGCCACAGGCCTAATGCCCTTGAGCGCGAAAGCGCCTTTACCTTGAAACCGCTTTCGATAAGCGGCAGCCATGATAGTTCTTCAGGCAGTCCGGCCTCTTTGAGAGCAGCAACAATGTGCTGACGGTAACGACCGGAGCGCTGATAG
>JASFIG010000385.1:0-4804 GCA_050122795.1 Desulfobacterales bacterium | reverse complement strand
CCATGTGGATTGCGTTATCGCCGGCGGCAGGCTGATCGTTGAAAATAGAAGGTTGTTAACAGCCGATGAAGACGAGATCCTGGCATTCTCGCGTGAGATGGGCCGGAAGCTGTGGCAGAAACTATAAATTGAATATTGAAGATTGAATATTGAATATTTGTGGAAGTCGCTTCGCTCCGTCAAAATAATATTGAATATTGAAGATTGAATATTGAATATTTGTGGAAGTCGCTTTGCTCAGTCAAAATAATATTGAAGATTGAAGATTGAATATCGAATATTTGTGGAAGTCGCTTTGCTCCGTCAAAATAATATTGAAAATTGAATATTGTATATTGAATATTTTCGGATGTCGCTGTGCTCGATCTTTTTAAATTTAATTGATCTGCCGGAGGCAGACCTCAAATATTCAATTTTCAATCGACAATATTCAATCGTATTAGGAGGTTTCGAACGAATGCATAAAAACGAAATTTTAGAAAGCATTGAATCCCTGGCGAAGGTGAACACCGCTGCGATGGTTGACAATGATTTTCTGCTGACCTGGGATAAATCTGAAGATGAAATTGCCGCCACCCTGGAGACGGCGGAGATATTGCGCGCCCTGCGTCAGAACAATATATCCAGCCGTGTATTTGAAACCGGGTTGGCCATTTCCATCTTCAGAGACCAATCCACCCGGACGCGTTTTAGTTTTGCCAGCGCCTGCAATTTACTCGGATTGGCCATCCAGGAGCTTGATGAGGAAAAATCACAGGTGGCCCATGGTGAAACTGTAAGGGAAACGGCCAATATGATCTCCTTTCTAACGGAGGTCATCGGCATCCGCGACGACATTTACATCGGAGAAGGCCACACCTATATGCAAGAAGTGGCCCGGGCGGTCAGCCAGGGTCACCGGGAAGGCGTGTTGCCCCAGCGGCCCACACTGGTCAACCTGCAATGCGATATCGATCATCCCACCCAGACGATGTCCGATGCCCTTCATCTGATCCATTATTTCGGCGGTGTTGAACATCTCAAAGGCAAAAAAATGGCTATGTCCTGGGCTTACTCACCGTCCTATGGCAAGCCGCTGTCGGTTCCCCAGGGTATTATCGGCCTGATGAGCCGTTTCGGGATGGAGGTTGTGCTGGCTTATCCTGAAGGATACAGCCTGATGCCGAAGGTGATGGCGGTTGCGCAATCAAACAGCGCACAATCCGGGGGTTCTTTCAGCCAGGTGGACAGCATGGCGGAAGCGTTCAAAGCTGCCGACATCGTTTATCCCAAGAGCTGGGCGCCTTTCAGTGTTATGGAAGAACGCACCCGACTGTTACGGGATGGCGATCGCAAGGGACTCCAGACGCTTGAAAAGCGCTGTCTGGAGATCAACAAAACCCATATCGATTGGGAGTGCACCGAAAAATTGATGAAAACCACCCGGCAAGGCCAGGCCCTTTACATGCACTGTTTGCCGGCCGACATCAGCGGCGTCAGCTGCGAAAGGGGTGAAGTAGAGGCGTCGGTCTTCGAGCGCTATCGGGTGCCGCAGTACAACCAGGCCGGATATAAGCCGTACATTGTTGCGGCAATGATTTTTCTGAGTAAGTTTGAGAAGCCGGCGGAAAAATTAGTGGAGCTGGTAAAACAAGCCCAACCGAGGGTCTATTGAAGATTGAAGATTGAATATTGCATATTGAATATTTCCGGATAGCGCTTCGCGCTGCCTTATCTATAACTCGACTTTTAGTAATGAATGCGCCGGAGGCGCACCTTAAATATTCAATATTCAATTTACAATATTCAATATTCAATCGACAATATTCAATCACGGGGGAGTTTTATGAGCGACAAATTCACCTGTTGCCCGATTGACCGTTTGCTGCAATGGATTCTGGAAGAAGAAAAGAAGGGTCAAATCTTCGGGATTCGCAAAGAACTTTTCTTTGTTCCGCAGCCGCACGATGTTTTTAAAATAAAGCGCTACGGTCAGACACTGGAAACGCCCATCGGGGTGGCCGCGGGCCCGCATACCCAGCTTTCTCAGAATATCATCAGCGCATGGCTCACCGGTGCCCGCTATGTGGAGCTCAAAACCATCCAGACGCTGGATGAGCTGGAAGTGACCAAGCCCTGCATCGACATGACCGATGAGGGCTATAATTGCGAATGGTCCCAGGAGCTTAACCTGGGGCAGTCGTTTAACGAATATCTGAATGCCTGGATAATCATGCACATTCTCAAGGACAGATTCGGCTGGGGCGAACCCGACTCAGCCGGGTTTATTTTTAATATGAGCGTCGGTTACAACCTGGAAGGCATCCTCAATTCCAATGTTCAACGCTTCCTTGACAAGATGGCAGACAGTGGCGCCGAAAAAAGCGCCAAGATCGATCGACTGGCCAAATTTTATCCCCGGGTTCGGGATTTAGACATACCTGACAGACTGACCGATAACATCACCATTTCCACCATGCACGGCTGCCCGCCGGAAGAGGTCGAGAAGATCGGCCGCTATTTTATCGAAGAGCGCCGGCTGCACACGACCATCAAGTTGAACCCGACACTGCTGGGGCCTCAGAGGCTGCGACATATCTTGAACGAAAAATTGGGGTTTGATGTGGAAGTGCCGGATTTAGCTTTTGAGCATGATTTAAAGTATAAGGCCGGCGTGGCGTTGATCAAGTCGCTGCGGGCCAGCGCCGCAAAAGCCGGCGTTGAATTTAATCTGAAACTGACCAATACGCTGGAGACAACCAACCGTCATCAGAACCTGCCCGGTAACGAGCAAATGGTCTACATGAGCGGCCGGGCACTGCATCCGATCAGCATCCATCTGGCCGAGCGCCTGCAGTCTGAATTTGCCGGCCAGCTGAATATCAGCTTTTCAGCCGGAACAGATTGCTACAATGTGGCCGACATTTTGGCCTGTGGTTTGCGGCCGGTCACTGTGTGCTCTGATATACTCAAGCCCGGCGGTTACGGACGACTCAGCCAGTATCTTGAAAAAATTTCGACGCGGTTTGCGGAAGCCGGCGCCGACTCGATCGATTCGTACATTAAAACCCGGGCGCAGGCAGGGAATATACCGCAGGCGGGATACCATAACCTGAAGTCCTATGCTGCGGTTGTCGTCGCCGATAAGACTTATCAAAAATCGAATTTTCCCTATGAAAATATAAAGATAGCGCGGGATCTGACCGTCTTTGACTGTGTCAAAGCCCCGTGTGTGGCCACCTGTCCGGCCAGCCAGGACATTCCCGCTTATATGTATTACACGGCAGCGGGCAATTACCGCAAGGCCCTGGATGTCATTTTGGAAACCAACCCCTTTCCCAACATGCAGGGGATGGTGTGTGATCATCTGTGCCAGTACAAATGCACCCGCATGAATTATGATCGCTCTTTATTGATCCGGGAGATCAAACGCTTTGTGGCCCAACAGCAGGATCGTGTCGTCCCCCGTCAGCCGGCCGCTCCCAACGGGCTTAAAGTGGCCATTATCGGTGCCGGTCCATCGGGTCTGGCCTGCGCTTATTTTCTGGCGCTAGATGGTTTTGAAGTCGATATTTACGAAACAAAAGATATGCCCGGTGGTATGGCAGCCGACGGCATTCCCAGCTTTCGCCTGGATGACACCAGCCTCAAAAAAGATATCGAGGGCATCGTAGCTCTGGGGGTCAACATTCATTACCGCTCGGCCATCAATTCAAAACGATTCGAGCAGCTCAGAAACACCTATCAATACGTGTATATTGCGGTGGGTGCGCAAAGCGGGCTGAATCTGGGCATTCCCGGAGAAGATGCACCGGGGGTATTTGATCAGATCAGCTTTTTGAAAGCGGTCAAGCGCAACCGGGCGCCGGAGCTGGGTAAAAATGCCGTCGTGATCGGCGGCGGCAATTCGGCCATGGATGCTGCGCGCACCGCCAAGCGATTGGTGGGTTCGGACGGCCGGGTGAGTGTCGTTTACCGGCGCACACGCGAAGAAATGCCGGCTGATCTGGAAGAGATCGAGGCCACCCTGGCTGAAGGTGTCGAGTTGATTGAGCTAACGGCACCGGAATGCCTTCTGGTGGAAGATGGGCGCGTGAAATCCAATGTCTGTTTCAAGATGGAGCTGGGCGAGACCGATTCCAGCGGTCGGCCGCGGCCGATAAAAATCGAGGGGACCGAATTTGAAATCCAGGTTGACAGCGTGATTTCCGCCATCGGCCAGCGGGTCGAACTGGATTTTTTTCCAGAAGACGAAATACTGCCAGATCCCATCACACTTGAAACCCAGTTGCCCAATGTCTTTGCCGGCGGGGATGCCGTGCGCGGAGCCTCTACCCTGATCAAAGCCATCGGTGATGGCAAGCGGGTGGCTGAAACCATCAGGCGAAAGGCCACCGTCGAATTTGATGTTCCAACCGGCCGCAGCGATCGCACACCCGATCTGCAAAGCCTGCAAGTTGCTCAGGCCCGGCGTGAGTTCGGTCCGCAGGTGCCGGAGACCGCCGCCGACCAGCGGCATGATTTTGACCTGGTGATCCAGACGCTGGACGAGCCATCAGCACAGCAGGAAGCCCGGCGCTGTTTGCAATGCGATCTTCTGTGCAACGTCTGCACCACGGTTTGCCCCAACCGGGCCAATGTTGCCTACGCGTTAGATCCGATCGAATATAACGTAAAACAAGTCGTGCGATCCGCTATAGATGTCCGTATCGAGGATTTAGAAACGGAAAGCATTAACCAACCGTTTCAGATCATCAACATCGGCGATTTCTGTAACGAGTGCGGCAACTGCACTACTTTTTGCCCCACCGGCGGCGCACCGTAT
>JASFIG010000384.1:0-4819 GCA_050122795.1 Desulfobacterales bacterium | reverse complement strand
GGCAGCTGTTGACCAGCTTGAGGTGTTTTTGCAAAATGTTGACCATTCTGTTGACCATGGGCAAAAAAATGGCCATGCTGCCATGGCCAGTAATCTTGCAACTATCTGATTTTATTATGGTGCCGAAGGGGAGACTCGAACTCCCACCCGGATACCCGGACTAGACCCTGAACCTAGCGCGTCTACCAATTCCGCCACTTCGGCACGCACCGTATAGCCCATTCGCGAAAAGGTGCTCAAGGGTTGCTTTAAATATCTTTTTTTACTATGCATGTCAAGGCTGTAATTTCGCGTAATCGGCCAACGTTCAGAGCAAAACCGCAACCGTGTAAAATGAAAATTTTTGATCATCTCGAAAACATTCAGCAACCGTTTACCAATGCCGTCATCACCATTGGCAATTTCGATGGGGTTCACATTGGCCATCAGGCATTGTTTCATGAGGTCATCGAAAAAGCCGAAGCGATTAAGGGAACCGCCATCGCCATGACGTTTGAACCCCACCCCATGCGGGTTCTAAAGCAAAATAACCACCCGCCCCTGATCACTCTGTATGAGCAAAAAAAAGAACTCATCGAACGCTCCGGGATCGACGTGCTCATTTGTGTGCCGTTTACCAAACAATTCGCCGCCCTCACTGCTGAAGAATTTATCAAAGACCTGTTAATCAAAAAGATCGGTATGAAGGCCATTATTGTCGGTAAAGATTATACCTTTGGCAAAAACCGCGAAGGCAACCTGGCGGTTTTACAATCCTATGCCGCCCAAATGGGCTATGAAGTTATTGTGGCCGAATGGATCAAGGCAATCCGCAATGCACCGGATCGCATCAGCAGCACCCGTGTCAGAAATCTGGTGATGGCCGGTGAAATCGAAACGGCCCGCAAAATGCTCGGTCGTCATTATCAAATCAGGGGACTGGTGGTCAAAGGGCGTGATCGCGGCGGCAGACTGCTGGGCATCCCCACCGCTAATATCAACCTGCAAGATGAGCTATGCCCCAAAACTGGAATTTACGCCGTCACGGTTGAATACCAGCAGCGCCTTTACAGAGGCGTGGCCAACATTGGCTATAGCCCCACCTTTAATGACAACGAATTTACAGTTGAAGTCCACATTCTAGATTTTGATGAAAACATTTATGACCGCAAAATTCGTGTCAATTTTATTGAGCGCATACGAGATGAAAAAAAATTTGGTGGTATCGACGATCTTAAAAGCCAGATCCATCAGGATATCAAAGCGGCCCGAAAAATACTGGCATCATATGACTAATAAATACTGACCGATTTTACAGCCGTGCGGTTCAGCGGACCCATTTCTCTTTTATGAAAAATCATTTTCTTATCTCTCTGGCAGCCGGCATAGCGCTTTCAGCAGCAGCGCTATATTTTGCCTTCCGTAATGTCCCGCTCGGAGACCTCCTCAAATATCTTGGATCCATAAATTATCTTTGGATGATTCCGGCTGTGTTCCTGGTGCTGGTCAGCTTTTTTATCCGGGCACTGCGATGGCAATTTATCTTGGCATCGAGCCATAAAATTGGCATCTGGCGTGCTTTCCATCCCATGATGATCGGCTTTATGATCAACTGTATTCTTCCCGGAAGACTTGGAGAATTTGCGCGGCCTGCTATTCTGCAGAAAAAAGATAAAGTGCCTTTCGCCACCGGTATTGCGACGGTCGCTGCTGAACGCGTATTTGACGTAGCTGCTCTGGTAACCTTCGCTGTGATCACCCTGACGGCCATTGATATCAATCCAGATGCGGAAATCGCATTCGGCGATTTGCAGCTCAATCGTGCCTCCCTCGAGGTTGTTTTCAGCAGAATAATCCTGATGGGCATTTTGTTGATCGCCGGCATGATTGCCGTCAGCATTGCGTCGTTCCGCCGCATCATCCAGCGGGTGATTCTGGCCTTGCCGGGCCTGGCCTTTTTTGTCGCTGAATCGACCCAAAAAAAGCTTCGCGCAAAGGTATGTGAACCGTTTAATCGATTTATTGACAATATTGCCTTAGGCTTTACGTTAGCAAGGTATCCCCAGAAAATACTGTTGTGTGCCATCTACTCACTTCTGGTGTGGATCACCGCTGCCCTATCTTATTATGTGTTTAGTCTTGGCAGCCCGGGGGTGGATTTATCCTATGTTGAAATGTTCGCTGTCATGGTTATCATTTGCCTGTTTATCGCCCTGCCATCAGTTCCCGGATTCTGGGGACTGTGGGAGGCCGGCGGCGTTTTTGCCATGGCCCTGTTCGGGATACCATCGGATGCAGCCGCCGGATTTACACTGGCCAATCATGCGCTGCAGATGTTTCCCGTCATCATCGTTGGTCTGATTTCAGCTGTTATGACCAGCGTCAATATCTGGCAGGTATCATACGAGAAAAAAACCATCAAACCGCAAACGGGTTGAAAAAGCACTCATCTTTGTGAGATAATAAGAAAAACTCACCGGAATAGTTTACTGAAAACCCGGCAGAGCCTTTATCCGAATCCAAGGTTCAGGTAAATCCCTATTATGTCCACCCTTAAAATACTGACATATCCGGATAATGTATTGCGCAATCCCACCCGTGAATTGGACAACATCGATGGGAATGTGCAAAAAATGATCGATCAAATGTCCGAGACCATGTATGCGGCCCCGGGCGTAGGGCTGGCGGCTATCCAGGTCGGCTGGGACCGCAGTGTGTTGATTTATGATATCGCACCTTCTGAAGATGGCGGCGCTTTGCAGGTCTTGATCAACCCGCGCATCGTCGACCAGGAAGGTGAAATTCTATCAGAAAACGAAGGCTGCCTGAGTGTTCCCGAGTTCCGCGCAGACGTGAAACGGTATGCTTCCATTTTGGTTGAAGGTGTTGACCGCGAGGGCCGCCCGTTAAAATTGGAAGCTGAAGGCATGCTGGCCATCGTCTTACAGCATGAAATCGATCATTTAAAGGGCAAACTATTTATCGACCACATTAGCGCTTTGAAAAGACAAATGTATGCGCGCCGGATGAAAAAGAAACTGCGGTCTAAGTGAAAAATAAATTCTCCATTATCTTCATGGGCACGCCCGATTTCGCCGTGCCGTCTCTTCAAGCACTGCACCAAGAAGGTTACCATCTGAAACAGATCGTTACACAGCCCGACCGGCCCAAAGGACGTGGCCGCAGATTAGTGGCTCCAGCGGTCAAACAAAAAGCACTGGACTTGAATCTAAACCTGCTGCAGCCTGCAAAACCCAATACTTCCGAATTCGCAGAAAAACTCAGGCGGATTCAGCCCGATCTACTCATTGTCGTCGCATACGGCCACATTCTTTCCGAAAAGATTCTGCAAATACCCAAAATAGGCGCCATCAATGTCCATGCTTCTCTGTTGCCAAAATACCGCGGCCCGGCACCCATTCAATGGGCCATCATCAGCGGCGAGACACAGACCGGTGTGACGACCCTGTTTATGGATGCAGGCATGGATACAGGTGATATGCTCATCTCACGACCGGAACCTATATTGCCCGCCGATACCGCAGCCACACTGTACGACCGTCTGGCAGTACTGGGTGCCGACACACTGCTGCAAACCTTGCAGCAATTGGCCGACCAAACGCTGCAACCCACGCGTCAGGACCACGACAGCGCAACGTATGCGCCGCTTTTGAAAAAGCAAGACGGTCGCATCAACTGGCACAAAGCAGCCGTGGAATTAGAGGCCCTCATACGGGGGATGACGCCCTGGCCCGGGGCATTTACATTTCACAATCGAAATCGTTTCAAGATATTCAAAGCCGCCCCGCTGGATGAACCCGTATCGAAACCCGTCGGCACCATCCTTAAAAGTTTTCCCGACGAACTTGTGGTGGCCACCGGAAAAGGGGCATTATCGATTTTGGAGATTCAGGGCCCTTCCGGAAAACGTCTGGCCACCGCAGATTTTCTGCGCGGATATCAATTACCGCCGGGAACACGCTTAAAGTAGAGAATCATCCAAATGGAGCCACGCTTTTAGGTCACTTCTAAAGGAAGTATTGAACGTCTGGCAGACCATGGAATAATGGAAGAATGGAAAAATGGAATGCACTGATGGCCGATGCCCGCTACGCCGCTTTGAATGTGCTCAACAGATTAGACCGGGAGGCAAAGACCCTGGACCGTATTCTGCTGGAGCTCCCCCAGGAAGACGATTACCTCTCAAGGCGGGACCGGTCGTTGCTGAATGCCCTGGTATATGGTGTGCTCAGATGGCGTGGTCGCCTGGATCATGTTATCGCTCATTTTTCCAATGCCCCTTTGGGTCGGATACAGCCCATCGTTTTAAATATTCTGCGATTGGGACTATTTCAGATGATCTTTCTGGATCGCATACCGGCTTCAGCGGCCGTCAATACAGCTGTTGAATTAACCAAAAAAACCCGGCGCTCACAAGCAGCCGGTTTCGTCAATGCGCTTTTGCGGAAAGCCGCATCCAATTATGCCGACGTACCCTTTGCAACCTTTCAGCAAGATCCCTTGGCCTACTTAACAAAGGCCCAATCGATCCCTGAATGGCTGGCCAAACGCTGGCTCAACCGTCTGCCGGCGGAAACCATTATCACTCTGTCCAAATCGATCAACACCATCCCGCCCATTACGCTGCGAACTAACACGCTTAAGACCAATAGAGAGTTACTGCGGCGCTCCCTTGAAAATCAGGTCGAACAAATAGCGACGGCATCCTTTGCGCCGGATGGGCTGTGCCTCCGCAACCCCAAACAATCCATCCAGCATCTGACGGCTTTCAAAAAAGGCTGGTTTCAAGTCCAGGATGAGGCCGCCCAGCTGGTGTCTT
>JASFIG010000383.1:0-4832 GCA_050122795.1 Desulfobacterales bacterium | reverse complement strand
CGGCGAAAAAGTGCTTTACAGTGACCTGGGATTCATGATTCTGGCGTGGGTGGTTGAGCACATCGCCGGTCGGCGGCTGGATCATTTTGTTGCTGACGAAATTTATCGGCCTCTGGGGCTAAGGCAGCTCTTTTTTATTGCCCATAGTGCTGCTGGCTCAAAGGGATCTTTTGCTGCCACTGAAAACTGTCCCTGGCGCCGTGAAATTTTGGTCGGGCAGGTACATGACGAAAATGCCTTTGCAGTAGGCGGCGTTGAAGGCCATGCCGGCCTTTTTGGAACCGCCGCAGATGTGAATTCGCTTTTAATTGAACTGCTGCACACCTATCGGGGTCAGATAGCCGGCGGCCTATTTAACCAGGATTTGCTGCATCAATTTTTCAGACGCCTACCGCAGACAGATAAAGCCTTGGGGTTTGATATGCCACTTTTCGAAGGTGCCAGTTGCGGCCGCGGCTTTTCGCTGAATAGCGTCGGGCATCTGGGATTTACCGGCACCTCTTTTTGGATGGATCTTCAAAGCGCCATCATTGTCGTATTGCTGACCAATCGCGTGCATCCCACCCGAGAAAACGAGCTCATTAAAGCGTTCAGACCCCGTTTGCATGATGCGATCATGGATACTTTGCAGGCATAAATTTTTTAATGATTATTTTTGCTTGTCATGTTACAATAAATTTGTTTTACCATCCATTTAATATTTTTGTACTTTCTTCACAGTGAGGCCTTTTTGAATGAACTTATTTTTCGATAAGATTTTAGGTGTGTTTTCAGACGACTTGGCGATTGATCTGGGCACTGCCAATACCCTTGTTTACGTGAAAGGAAAAGGTATCGTTTTAAGTGAACCATCGGTGGTGGCGGTTAGCACCGGTAATCGATCGCGCAACCGTGTTCTGGCCGTCGGATCTGAAGCAAAAAACATGCTCGGCAAAACACCTGGAAATATACTCGCTATCCGTCCGATGCGCGATGGTGTCATTGCTGATTTCGAAGTAACCGAAGCCATGCTGCGCCACTTTATTCATAAAGTGCATAACCGGCGGACCTTTGTGCGACCGCGCATCATTATTGCCGTGCCATCCGGGATCACCCAGGTCGAAAAACGCGCTGTCAGAGAATCCGCCGAATCCGCCGGCGCCCGCGAGGTGTTTTTAATCGAAGAACCCATGGCAGCCGCCATCGGAGCAGGCCTTCCCATCACTGAACCGACCTGTAACATGGTGGTGGACATCGGCGGCGGCACGACAGAGGTCGCCGTGATTTCCCTCAAGGGAATTGTTTACAGTCGATCGGTTCGTGTGGCCGGCGATAAAATGGATGCCGCCATTATCCAGTATATCAAACGTAAATATAATCTTCTGATCGGTGAGCGTTCAGCCGAAATGATAAAGACATCAATCGGTAATGCCTACCCGGATTCCCAAAACCTGGAAACCATAGAAGTCAAAGGCCGTGACCTGGCCTCCGGAATTCCAAAAATCCTATCGATCGATTCAGAAGAAATTCGAATTGCCATTTCTGAACAAATTGATGCCATTGTCGAGACGGTGAAAATTGCGCTCGAACAGACACCACCTGAATTATCAGCCGACATTGTTGATCGCGGAATTATTCTGACCGGAGGTGGAGCACTTCTCAAGAATTTGGATAAACTCATCCGGGAGGAAACCAGTTTGCCGGTTACGGTCACCGACGACCCATTATCCACTGTGGCGCTGGGCTCAGGAAAAGCACTCGACAATCTTGAGATCCTCAAGGAAGTTGTGGTCAGCTGAGTTTATATTGCGTTGCTAGAGCGAACAAAGCGTTATGTTCTCCAAAAAGATGGTTCTAATCGTTGGCGTTATCATTCTGATAACGGTCAATGTCATCCTCCTTTCATTTTCCAGTAAAAGCCAATCAACCTTTGGACTCGGTCGAGTGGGCCTTTCATTGGTGTCGCCTTTTCAAGAGCTGGTTACCCGTTCAATCCGTTTTGCACGGAATATCTGGGAGCATTATTTTTATTTGGTGGCCGTTGCCCATGAAAATGAAGATTTAAAGAAGTCGTTGAATCAATTTGTCGGAAAAAGCAACCACTGGCATGAGATTAATCTGGCCAATGCGCGCCTTAAAGATTTGCTGAATTTTCAAAAAGCACCGACCAATAGAGTCGTGGCCGCCGAGGTTATCGGTACGGATCCTTCCGGCTGGTTTAAAACGATTATCATCGACAAAGGCAAGTCTGACGGTCTGCAGAAGGGACTACCGGTGGTTTTGCCTACCGGAATCGTTGGCCAGGTTATTGAAGCAGCCGGCCATTACTCCAAAGTCATGCTGGTCATTGATCGTAACAGCGCAGTGGACGCCCTGTTGCAACGCTCGCGCGCACGGGGCATCATCAAGGGTGAATCCGCCGATCAATGCCGGTTCGAATTTGTTTTGCGCAAACATGACGTTCAGATCGGCGATACCGTCATTGCATCCGGATTGGACGGTGTCTATCCCAAAGGGCTGCGTATCGGTCGCGTTGCGGATATCAGCCAGCGCAACTCGGATATCTTTTATGAAATCACCGTGGCCCCTTTCGTCGATTATGAAAAACTGGAAGAGGTTTTGGTCGTTTTACCTTCGCAAACACAGGATGCTGCGAGTCAACAATGAGATACGGCTTTTACATCGGCATCTGCCTTTTTTTGTTAATCATTCAAACCACCATTTTTCCTTACATCCCCGTGACGCGGGGCATGTATGACCTGCTGATTACCTTTGTGATCTTCATCAGCATCTGTCTGCCCGTCCGCGAAAGCCTGCCGTTTGTTCTCGTCCTTGGTTTGATTATGGACAATCTTTCCGGAAGCCCATTCGGACTGTATCTGACCTTTTACTTTTGGCTGTTTATCGGGGTGCGCTTTATCATTAAATTTCTGCGGGTAAGCAATAAATTTTTTTTATCAGTGGTTGTGATTGCTGCCGTTTTGGTCGAAAATATTCTGATGATCGCCACTTTTGCCTTTTTCGGACCGGTGAGGCAACTGCCGGTAAATGCCTTTCTGGTTGTCACCCAGCAGTTTTTGTGGGCTCTGGCAACAGGCCCCATATTTTTGTTATCTCTGCTGGCTCTGGCCAAAAGATTGAACATCCAATGGGATGGTGCTGCGCCGCCACCAAATGCTTATGGATAAGTACTTAAAGACAGCAGATACCGATTGGTACAAGCAACGCATCACCGGCGTGATTGTATGCGCCCTGGCGGCCTTTGTGGTGCTGTTCATCCGGTTGATATTCCTGCAGGTCATCATGGGCGACGAATACCGGCGTCTATCTTTAAACAACAGCATTCGACTGCAGAGTATCGATCCGCCCCGCGGACGGCTTTATGATCGCAATGGAGATCTGCTGGTCGACAACCGGCCTTCCTTTGACGTCAATATTACCCTAAAAGATGCCGAGCCGTTGAAGCCCACCCTTGAGAAATTGGCATTGCATCTCAAAACACCGGCAGACGCATTGTTGTCTCAGATAAAGCAGACACGAGGCGTATCGGCATATAGCCCCTTGTTGCTGCAACAGGATGTGGGGCGCGATACCCTTGCCTCAATCGAGGTCAATAAATTCGATCTGCCGGGGGTTACGGTTGATGTCAACCTGCGGCGCCATTATCTTCGTGAGCACCAGGCAGCTCACCTGATCGGCTATCTGAGTGAGATCAGTCCGACTGAGCTCAAAAGCGGTTCTTATCCGGATTGTCGCAGTGGGGACTTGATCGGCAAGTTTGGCGCCGAAAAGGTTTATGAAAATTTTTTACGAGGCAAGCGCGGGGGTCGCCAGGTTGAAGTTAATGCCAATGGTTTGGTTGTCAGAATTTTGAAAACCGTCGAAGCCGAACCCGGGCACAATGTTTATTTGACCATCGATCAAAATTTGCAGCAACGCACCGAAGCACTGCTGGATGGTGTGGTCGGCGCTGCCGTTGCCATCGAGCCGGCATCTGGAAAAATTTTAGCTCTGGCCAGCAGCCCTTCTTTTGATCAAAATTCCTTTGTCGGCGGCATCACCCGCAAGCAATGGGATTCTCTGATTTCCAACCCCTTCAGGCCGATGTCAAACCGGGCCATTCAGGGCGAATACCCTCCCGGGTCCACCTATAAAATTATTACAGCGCTTGCCGGGCTGCAGGAAGGCGTAATTGATGAAAGCAGCGTCATTCATTGCCCGGGGTATTATCGATTCGGCAATCGGATTTATCGCTGCTGGAAAAAAGGGGGGCACGGAAAGGTTGATATTGTCAAAGCTGTGGAAGAATCCTGTGATGTCTTCTTTTATCAGGTGGGCCAACGTCTGGGGGTGGATCGCTTGGCATGGTACGCGAAGGCTTTTGGTCTGGGGTCGCCGACCGGCGTTCGTCTGGATCACGAAGCCAATGGCCTGATTCCCACGGCAGCCTGGAAAAAAAGGCGTACCGGCGTACCGTGGCAGGAAGGTGAAACGCTGTCGATTGCCATCGGTCAGGGATTCAACCTGGCTACACCCATCCAGATGGCGATTATAGCTGCCGCAGTGGCCAATGGCGGCCATCGGTACCAACCGCTGATACTGGACACGATTAAGGCCGTAGATGGGCAGCTTCTGCAAAAAATTGAACCCCAACGGATCGGAAAACTACCGGTTAGCCCCTTCCACCTGGAGCTTGTCAAACTGGGGTTGTGGAAAGTGGTTAATGGTGAAAACGGAACGGCGCGCGGCAGTCGTCTGTCCGATATCGAAATAAGCGGTAAAACCGGTACCTCTCAGGTGATCAGTCGCAAAGACAACGAGTCCATGGCTGAAGAAGACATGCCAGCCCATTT
>JASFIG010000382.1:0-4837 GCA_050122795.1 Desulfobacterales bacterium | reverse complement strand
TTTACTCAAGACCTGTATTTTGCACGCGCCTGATAAAATGAAAGGCCATCATCCGATGGTCTTTTTTTGTAACTGGATAGGTGCCCATTTGGGTGCTAATCTGCTATAATGAAACAGCGCCCCAATTTTCATCCGTATCACCCAAAATTGAAAAATTTGACAACTTTCTAAAATTTTTATATTTTTTATATGAAAGTCTGAATTAAAGGAGTGTATTTTGTCCAAACTGATACGCCTGGGCACCCATATGACAGATGCTATTTTAACGGTGCTCAGATACGTAAAAATAACAACCGGAATAGAGCCCACCCAAGCGGAAGTGGCAGAAGCCCTCAAAAGCTATTTTATCTTAAACGAAATCGGTAATCAGATTAAATTTCAACGTAAAAAACAGATGGCACCCGCACCCCCCCAATCGCGTTGGAGGCATCCTTTCTGGAAGATGAACCTGAAATCAGGCCCGGTGAAAAACAACTGGGTTAGAGCCGGTCTATTCGACGAAGACATAAAAGACGCGCTCATGACGGTACGAGGCTTTGTAAAAGACTCAGGTGCAACCGAACCCACTCAAGCAGAAATAGCCTTAAGCCTCAAGAGCAGCTTTATTCTCAGCGAAATCAAAAACCAGATCGATTGGCAGCGAAACGATCAGAATAAATCAATTGATACGTTATCTTTAGAAAAATAGATTACTTAAAACATAAAAAGCCGAAAAATTTTCCGCTCGGCAAGAATCGAATTTACCACTTATAGCATCTATACATACCCGCGGGCGGCTCGCCGCTTGATGACCATGACCGATAAGCGGGCACTGTCTTTTGTCGTCATCAACAGCAAAGGGATTCGGAGCTATTCCGAGCAAGCCTATCTGCAGGCGCCAACCCTTTCGGTGGCCGGAACACAAAATGCGATGGTCAGCACCATTTGACAGATGCTCAAATTCCGTTCGAAAACGGTCTCTGATTATAGCTCTTGTGGTGAGCCTTATCCTTCTGATCGCCCTGCGAATCCTGGATGTCCCTCTGAGAACCCCGGTTGCGCCCCGGGGGATCGTGTCCTTTGAACTGGCAAAGGATTCAGCCGCCTCGCGACAGATACTGGCTTCCTGGGACGCTCAGGCCAAAACCCGTGCCGCTCTCAGCCTGGGCCTGGATTATCTATTTCTCATCGTCTATGCTGTTTTCATATCTCTGGCGTGCGTTCAGGTCGGCAAAGCACTCCAGCAGCGCAGTCCGCTACTGGCCCGCTTGGGAGGGATCCTGGCCTGGGCTCAATTCTTAGCGGCAATTTTAGATGCAGTTGAAAATGCAGCCCTGATTTCTCTGCTGTTTGACTCGGAGCACCCGTGGTTGCCGGCTGCGGCGCGTGCGTGCGCCATCATAAAATTTACAATCGTAGGCGCCGGATTCATTTATATCAGTTCGGGTCTGCTCATAATCGCGGGGCAACGATTTTTAAAGGAAAAATGATCGTCAATGGCTTTCAAAATTCTCCTCTGGATTTATCTTTTAAATGCGATATTGTTGATTCATCATGAAAAGGAGGCCGATATGATCAACCATGTCGTATTGATCAAATTTAAGCCGGAAGTCAGTGACAGTGACATCGATGCGCTTGAAAAAAGTCTGGATGATCTTCCCAACCGGATTGTTGAAATCCATACCTATGAATTTGGCCGCGACCTGCTTCACACCGCAAGGTCCTATGACTTTGCGCTGGTGGCGTTATTTGCCAATCTGGATGCTGTTCGGCGCTATCAGGAGCACCCCGCCCATTTGAAGGTGTTGCAATCGATAACCCGGTTGAGCGAAACTATATTGACGGTTGACTTTGAAGGAACCGATGCCGGCAAGATCAAGAAAGACGAGGAAGGCGCCATGCTCAGCCGCCTCGGCCGCATTTAATCTGTGGCTTTAGCCTCTTTGTAGTTGATGGACAAAGGTCATGCCGTGTACAGTTTTAAAAATTCGGATTTTACAGGTTGAGCCCGTTGCCCGTTTTCCGGTTTGCCCGAAAAAAATAAGACATTTTTACAGTTTAAACCGGCTCAACTGGCAAACCGGATGGGGTAATCACCCATTTTTGAAAAGAGGCGTTTATGCGCAAAAAAGTCTATATTGCCTATACCGGAGGGACCATCGGCATGAAGCGCACGGCAGATGGTTTCGTGCCGGCTGCCGGATACCTCGAACAGCTCATGGACAAGCTGCCGGAACTCAAAAGTGATTTGTTGCCGGAATACCGGATCGGTGAGTACGAGCCACTGCTGGATTCCTCTAATATGACGTCCGCAGACTGGCTCAAAATAGCCAATGACATATCCAGCCGCCACAAGGCGTTCGACGGATTTGTGGTCCTGCACGGCACCGACACCATGGCCTATACGGCTTCGGCCCTGCCATTTATGCTGCAGGGGCTGCAAAAACCGGTGGTCATCACCGGCGCTCAGATCCCGCTGTGCCGTGTCCGCAATGATGCCCGGGAAAATTTGATTACAGCCCTGCTGATTGCGGCCAATTTTCAAATCCCTGAGGTCTGCCTTTGTTTTGGCGACAAGCTGCTGCGTGGCAACCGGGCGGTAAAAGTCGATGCGAACAGCCTGGATGCCTTTGAATCACCGAATTTTCCGCCACTGGGGACGGTTGGCATTGAAATCAAAATAAACTGGGATCTGGTCTTACCGCCCCCCAAAACCCGCAAAACCATAAAAGTAACGCCATTGAGTGAATCCCGCGTGGCCGGGCTAAGGTTATTTCCGGGCATTTCAGTCGATATTGTCAAAAATTTTCTGCAGCCGCCCATTCGGGGTTTAATACTGGAAACGTATGGAAGCGGCAATGCACCCGAAGACCGCGAGCTGCTCGCGGCATTGAAAGCGGCCGCCGACCGCGGGGTTATCATTGTCAACTGCACCCAGTGTTTGAAAGGTACGGTTAATATGGATGACTATGCGACGGGTACTTCACTGTCAAAAGCCGGTGTCATCAGTGGCTTTGATATGACTCCTGAAGCGGCTCTGGCCAAGCTGTCTTTTTTACTCAGCCAAAAATTGTCGGTTGCAAAAATGAAAGAAATGATGCAAACCGATTTGCAGGGTGAATTAACGCGGCCCTAATGGGTGGCTTCATTTCGTGGACCTGAGTCCGGGATAGAGGCTTTTTCAGCACAAGTGATTTCATAGTCGGGTTTGCCGGTTGAGCCCGTTGAGCCGGTTGCGCCCGTTAAATAGTGAATCTTGTCGATTTTTAATTCTGATAACAAGCAAACGGGTTTACGGGCAACAGGCTCAACCCGGATTTATAAAAATTTCAGGAGCGCATATGCAGAATGTGAAAAATGAGGATCAGTGGGTGTGGGTGGTGGTTCAGGATCCCGGCGGTAATGAGCATTTTTTGGGCCAGCACGATGCGCAAGATGACATCTCGTACATTCCGGCTTTTTCCGACAAGGAAGCCGCCCAGCAGGGTTTGCTGAACCTGACGCGCCAGCCGGGACTCAAATACGAAGTGCAGGCCATTTTGCGTGAAGAATTATTGAAGGACGCCGCGGCCGGCGGTTTTATCGTCTTTTTACTGAGCGAAACCGGCGAGATACTCGAAAAGATCAAACCCTAATGCAGGGCTTACAGCCCTGCAGCTCATAGCTGATGGCTCATAGGCGTGGGCGTGCCTGCAGGCCTCTTGCTTTTTACTATGAGCTGTGAGCTGTGAGCTATATATTTGACCTTAACCCCGTAGCGCTTCAGGTTGTCAAACACAATCCTGTATGCCGTTGCTATGACGCTGGTTGCGCCGGTAGCGGGGTAAAATATATTGAGGTTTTAGCCGGATTATAATAACATATGGTGTAACGCAGATTTCAAAGGTCCCCACACGTATCATGCAGGTAAAGAGACATATCGAGGGCAAAAAAGAATGAGCGAAGATAACTTAAAAGACCGTAAGCGACCTGATGAAGAGGAAGTCGCAGAGCAAGCGGAAGAAAACAATCCGGAAAACGAGGGGCCTGCTGAACCGGCGGCCGTTCCCGATGAGGTAAGCGAAAATGGCGCCGAAAAGCGCATGGCTGAAGAATCAGCCCCTCAGGAAAATGCACCGATCGAATCACCTGCTGAAGCGTTGGCTGCCGGATCAAATGGTGCTGATAACATACAGGCGGTTGAAGACTTCGATCTGAATTTATTGTTGGATATTCCGCTGGAAATAACCGTTGAGCTGGGCCGCAACCGCGTTCGGATTCAGGAGTTGCTGGAGCTCGAACCCGGCTCAACTGTCAGTCTTACCAAACTCGAGGGTGAACCGGTAGATATCCTGGCAAACGATAAGTTAATTGCCAGGGGAGAAGTCGTTTTGCAAAATAAAAAATACGGCATTCGCATAACTGAAATTTCCAGTCGCATAAACCGCATCAAAAGCCTGCAATAAAAACCCACTTTAAAAAGTTGTGCCCGTTTCCCGTTAGTCCGATTACCGGTTAAAGTTGAAATGATGTCGTATCTTTATTTTAACGGGCGCAACGGGCTCAACAGGTTACCGGCTAACCTGACGGTGTCATCATTTGCTCTGAGTAATAGATTCCCGCCTACGTCTTGTGTGAAGGCACGGCCAGCTTCTTCACCTCGTGGCCGACCGCCGCTAAAAACCGCTTGAGGTTGTCCTTCGATATCAGGAGCGTACTGGCGCCGAAAGTCAAGGGGACAGAAAGGACTTCGGCAGAATACCGCTTTTCATCATACGCCTGCACGACACAAACGAACAGGCCAATGATCGCTTGCCACAACGGTTTTATAGTGGTTGTCAAAAAAACGTTCCGATTGCAGAACGTTTTTTTGCTACAA
>JASFIG010000381.1:0-4840 GCA_050122795.1 Desulfobacterales bacterium | reverse complement strand
CCTGCAGCTGCTCCATATTGTTAAAATTATAAGCCGGGATGGCATAGCCGCCTTCCATGGCTTTCGCAAACATCTCTTGAGTGTTCACCAGGCCCAGGTCTTTGTAGTTTATTGCATCCGCCATATGGCCTCCGTTCAATTGCGTTTGAAATGGAGTACTGGAGTATTGGAGTGCTGGAGTATTGGGATTAAAGATCAAAAATCCTTTTTTTAACATTACTCCAATACTCCATAACTCCATCACTCCAAATAGTTTAGATTTTGTTAAGAAGAATACGTCATCATCCAAAAACCTTATCTATTGGATAGCGCTGCGACGCCCGGCAACACCTTACCTTCCATAAATTCCAATGAAGCGCCCCCACCGGTGGACACATGCGACACTTTGTCGGCCACTCCGGCCTGGTCAACCGCCGATGCGGAATCGCCGCCGCCGATAATCGTGGTGGCACCATTTGCGGTTGAGTCAGCCAGGGCGTTTGCAATGGCGAATGTGCCCCTGGCGGTATCTTCAATTTCAAAAACGCCCATGGGACCATTCCAGACAATGGTTTTGGCAGTACTGATAATCGATCGAAATGTTTCAATTGTTTTAGGGCCGATATCCAGGCCGTATTGATCGGCCGAGATCGCATCTGCCGAAACCGATTTCAATTCGCCGACTTTGCGTGCCTCAAAATCAAAGGTATCGGAAACCATGCAGTCAACCGGCAGGACGATTCTTTCGCCACCTTCTGAGAGCAGCTCCTTGGCCAGATCTATTTTGTCGGCTTCCAACAGCGATTTACCGATTTCTTTTCCCCGGGCTTTAAGGAAGGTATAGGCCATTCCGCCGCCGATGATGATGGTGTCGACCCGGGGCAGCAGGTTGGAAATAATATCGATTTTACCCGAAATCTTGGCACCGCCTAAAATGGCGACAAAGGGCTTTTCCGGATTTTGCAGGACGTCGCCCAGATAGGCGATCTCTTTCATCAACAGATAACCGGCAGCACATTGATCGATATAACGGGTAACCCCTTCAGTAGATGCATGCGCCCGGTGGGCTGTGCCAAAGGCATCATTGACATAAACATCACCGAGTTTGGCCAGCCGGGCGGCGAAGTCCGGATCGTTTTCGGTTTCCTGTTGGTAATAGCGCAGGTTTTGCAACAGGAGGATTTCACCTTCGCCCAGGGTGCCTACAGCGTTATCGACATCGGGCCCGAGGCAGTCGTCGACAAATTTTGTCTTTCTGCCGAGCAGGGCGTTTAGGACCGTTACGCAGGGCTCTAAAGACATCTCCGGCACACGCTTGCCCTTGGGCCTGCCCAGATGAGACATCAAAATCAGCTTGCCGCCCTTTCTGGTGATGGTGTTGATGGTGGGCAGCGCAGCCCGGATGCGTTTGTCGTTGACCACCCGGCCGCCTTCCAGAGGGACATTGAAATCAACGCGCATCAGAACGCGTTTGCCGTTAACATCCAAATCCTCAACCGTCAGTTTATCCATCTCTTTCTCTCCCAAAAATGATATATTGTTAATATCCACAGACCTCAGCGCTCAGCAATCTTATGAAAATGCGGCCAGCATGCCGATTAGATCCACGACCCTGTTCGAATAGCCCCACTCATTGTCGTACCAGGAAACAATACGCGCATAGCCGTCTTCCTCGGAGCTGGTCGAAAGGGCATCGAAGATGCTCGAATGAGAGTTGCCGATAATATCGCTGGAGACCAGCGGCGCCTCACTGTATTCTACGACGGCCTTCATGGGTCCGGCTGCGGCTGCGCGAATGGCGGCATTAATCTCATTGCGGGATGCGTTCTTACTCAGTCTGACGGTCAGATCCACGATCGAGCCGTCCGGCACCGGTACGCGCATGGCCAGTCCGTCCAGCTTGCCCTGCAGCTGGGGCAGCACCTTACCGACTGCGACGGCGGCACCGGTAGTTGTGGGTATGATGTTTTCACCGGCCGCCCGGCTGCGGCGGAAATCCTTATGCGGGACATCTGCCAGGCGCTGGTCGTTGGTGTAGGCGTGCACCGTGGTAATGAAGCCTTCATGGATGCCGAAGGCTTCATCGAGGATCTTGGCAATAGGGGCCAGGCAATTGGTGGTGCAGGACGCGTTAGATACAATGCGATGCTCCGGTTTGAGATCGTCGTCATTGACCCCGATTACGATGGTAGCGTCGATTTCTTCCTTTGCAGGCACCGTCAAAATCACCTTCTCCGCGCCCGCTGCCATATGTTTTTCGAGCGGTTCGCGATGGCGGAATACGCCGGTGGATTCAATCACAAACTGCACGCCTAAATTCTTCCAGGGGATGTTGGCCGGGTCGCGATGCTCGGTCATCGCCACCCGTTGATTGTCGACGGTCATGGCGTCGGCCTCGGCGGTGACCTCCTTATCAAAAATGCCCATGACAGTATCATATTTGAGGAGGTACGCCAGCTGTTCGTTGTCAAACAGGTCATTGATCGCCACGACTTCCATGTCATCGCGGTCACTGATGATTCGAAATACACTTCGGCCGATACGGCCGAAACCGTTAATGCCAACTTGAATCGTCATTATGCGGCCTCCTTGTCTATTTCTATGAACTTTTTAATTAAATCAACCACCCGATGGGCGTACCCAAAGCCGTTATCATACCAGGCCAGAGTTTTGGAAACCTTTTCCTTCTGGACCATGGTGGCCATCGAATCAAAAGTGCTGGAGAAGGTACTGCGGATAATATCGCTGGACACTATCGGATCATCCTCGTAGTTCAAAATACCCCTCCATTTTTCGGAAGCGGCTGCCGTTCGGATCACTTCATTTATGGCCACTTTCGTTACCGGTTTTTCGTGCCAGCAGACCAGGTCTACCACCGAACCGTTGGGAACCGGAACGTTCATCGAGGCGCCGGTTAGCCGTTCGGCCATATCCGGAATCAGCTCGGTAACCACCTGGGCGGCATTGGTTTCCTGGGGAATGATATTTTCAGCGGCTGCACGCCCGCGTCTTTTATCTTCGGAGGGCACATCCGCCAGACGCTGCTGGTTGGTATAAGCGTGCACTGTGCTTAAAAACGCTCGCTGGATGCCAAAGGCTTCGTGTAGAATTTTAATCACCGGTGCAGCACAATGGGCCGTACAGGATCCGTTGGAAACAATTTTATGGTCCGCCTTGAGCTGATCATCGTTGACCCCCATCACCACGGTAATATCCGGCGGCGTTTTCTGGGGCACGCACAAAATCACGCGTTTAGCGCCCTGCTTTAAATGCTTTTCGAAATCCTCCCGGGTTCGATGTTTGGCCGTGGCTTCAATGACTGTGTCCACGCCCAGATCTCCCCAGGGCACATCACCGACCGTGGCAGATAGCATGGGAATCTGGCGGCCGACCACATAGAGATTATTTTCCTGGATACTGACCTCATCGGGGAAGGGACCCAGAATCGTATCAAACCGCAACAGATATTCCAGCGCCTTGTGGTCGGCAATATCGCTGATGGCGGCGATTTTAATGTCTTTGTTCTGGTACAGAATCCGGAAAAGATTTCTTCCGATTCTACCAAAGCCCATTAAGCCGATTGTTGTTGCCATAGGTCACCTCCCTTAAATATTTGGGTTCAACGGTTCTGGGTTCAAGGTTCAAGGGTTCTGACAGCTATGCCCAGTCCTTCGGAATCGCTTCGCACGGTTCATGCGGTTATTTAACCGCTGAACCTTTGTACCAGTCGATCCGTATGAAACATCATCATGCAAGTATGGCCTTACTCCCAACCGGCCTCCCATCAAGGGGGAGAAGTTTACTTCTCTCCTGTGGTGGGAGGGATCGAGGGCGGGGGTAAAATGACCTGCTCATTGATCTGAAGTTTCTTTTTCGATCAAACAGGCCGCCTCCGGCGGACAGAGGCAGGGCTGACCCTGAAACTTACTGAATATTGATAATGCTCGGCGTGTAGTCCGCGGGCGGCTCAAAACCCAACAGCGTCAGACAGGTTGCCGCCAGACTGCTGATTCCCAGATTTTTGATATTTGAAAGCGCCATCCGGGTGCCATCATTGGGCGCATACACGTAAGCAAACACCGGATTGAGTGAATGGGCCGTGCGCGGCTTGGGCTTGCCGGTTTTTTCATCATAAATGACTTCACCCGTTTTATAGTCGCATTCGTACATATCATCTGAATTGCCATGATCTGCCGAAACCACCAGAATACCACCGGCTTTTTTGACCGCCCTGACCAGCCGGGCCAGGCATAGATCGACGGTTTCTACCGCGATCTCGACGGCCTGGGGGATGCCCGTATGTCCCACCATGTCACCGTTGGCATAATTCAGGCGGATGAAATCGTGCTGATGGCTCTGAATGGCCTCAACGACTTTGTCGGTGATTTCGGCAGCCTTCATCCAGGGGCGTTGCTCAAAGGGAACGATATCGGATGGGACCTCGATGTAATCCTCCAGGGAGTCGTCAAACTTGCCGGACCGGTTGCCGTTAAAAAAATAGGTCACATGGCCGAATTTCTGGGTCTCACTGATAGCCAGTTGCCGGATACCGGCCTTGACCAGGTATTCGCCAACGGTGCGATCAATACCGGGTGGATTAACCAGATATTTTTTGGGGATGAGCGCATCACCGTCATACTGCATCATGCCGGCATATTTGACCTTGAGTTTGGGCCCCCGGGGAAATTTGTCAAATTCCGCCTCTTCAAAGGCCATGCTGATTTCAATGGCCCGATCACCGCGGAAATTGAAGAAAATGACGCTGTCATTTTCCGTAATCGGACCCAGCGGTGTCTTGCCCCGGGCAATGACAAACGGCGGCAGATCCTGATCGATGGCATCCGGGTTTTCGCACCGCAGC
>JASFIG010000380.1:0-4845 GCA_050122795.1 Desulfobacterales bacterium | reverse complement strand
TATGTTCGGCGGGCACGGTGGCCGCCTGACATGGTCCTTAGAACCCGGAAGATAGTCTTTTCTTTCCCCGACAATTTCTGTGCAGACACAGTCAAGGAAATCCTTTCTAAAAGTTATTTTAAAATAACTTATAAAAACTATATGTTATTTTAAAGTAACATACTGAAGGACGTAAACCTGTTCAGCAAATAATGCGGTAAAGGGGGAGTGGGGCATGCCAGAATCTGGCTGAAACCAAAAGTTTTCCCGGTACCTGAACACCGACATTTAGACCGTATGCCCCATGCCCTATGCCTCGAATAATTGAACCCAGGACTCAAAGCGTTGAACCTTTTCGGGCCCATGACGTTTTAAGCTTGCGATAATTTCTGTGATGGGTTTTTCGGTGGGTCGGCCGTTGCCGTTTTTGGAAAAAAATTTATCCGCATAGCAGACGATCTGCTCTTCGATGGATACGGGAATCATATCGCGATCGGGCAGCGGCAGGATCTGTTGGCCAATATCAGATTTGCTGATGCCGACGCCAATATGCCGCTCGCAGACCAGTGCCAGCTGCGGGAGCCCTTCTTTTTTTAAAATTTCACTGCCCAGAACACCATGACAGATATAGGGGTGTTGGCCGAAACAGCCGAGCAGGGGGGTATGGGTCTGAAAGATACCGATGTCATGCAACATGGCGGCAGACTCGATAAAGTCCAGATCCGGTTTCAATTCCGGAACGCGTGCAGCCGCTTTGCGCGCCTTATCAGCCACCAACCGACCATGTTCAACCAGTATCTGAAATGTTTTGGAATTCGGGTCGTAATATCGCTCTAAAATTTCAATCGGGTTCATATAATCTGTCGGTCGTTAGTCGTCCGTAGTCAGTCGTAAAACATCCGTATTTTATCTCAAGATCAATTAAGTGTAAGGGCAACCTCCTTACGTCTGGTGCAGCATCGCTGGTCCATTATTCCCATAGCAACGGACAACGGACCACTGGCTACAAACATTATTATTTATGCTTCTTCGCTAACAGGACGCCTTCGATAAACGGATCGATGCCGCCGTCGAGCACATCATTAACGTTGCCGATATCCAGCTTGATGCGGTGGTCTTTGACCATCTGGTAGGGATGCAGCACATAAGAGCGGATCTGGCTGCCCCAGGCGATTTCATCCTTGCTGTCGTGAACCTCCTGTAATTTTTCATCCTGCTTCTGCTTTTCGTGCTGGTAAAGTCGCGCCTTGAGGACCTTTAAAGCCATATCCTTGTTACGGTGCTGGGATTTTTCCTGCTGGCACTGCACCACGATGCCGGTCGGCAGATGGGTGATGCGCACGGCGCTACTGGTCTTATTGACATGCTGCCCGCCGGCACCGCTGGCCCGGAATACGTCTACGCGCAGGTCTTTGTCTTCAATATCGACCACAATTTCCTGGTCCAGTTCCGGATAGACGAAGACGGACGCAAATGAAGTATGGCGTTTGCCGCTGGCATTAAAGGGCGATATTCTAACCAGGCGGTGAACGCCGATTTCCGATTTCAAATAGCCGAAGGCATTCTCGCCGCCGGCGGTGAAGGTGGCGCTTTTTATGCCGGCCTCTTCACCGGGTTGATAATCAATCAGCTCGAATTTATATCCGCGGCGCTCAACCCAGCGGGTGTACATGCGAAACAGCATTTCAGCCCAATCCTGGGCCTCGGTCCCGCCGGCGCCGGCATTGATGGATACGATGGCGTTTTTACCGTCGTCTTCACCATCGAGCATAAGTTCCAGCGACAAATCTGAAATTCTTTGATCCAGGCCTTTAAACTGCTCATCAACTTCAGCCAGGGCGTCTTCATCAGATTCATCAATCGCCAGATCCAGCAAAATTTGCGTTTCTTCCAGATCTTCGGCCAGCTTTTTGAATTTTTCGATTTTATTAGAAAGTGATGTGCGTTCTTTCAGAATGGGTTTGGTTTCTTCCGGATTATCCCAGAATCCATTTTTTGCGATCAGCTGCTCGAGCCCAGCCAGGCGTGTTTCTTTGGCCTCGAGGTCAAAGATAGCTCCGCAGGTTGTGCAGTTTTTCTTGAAGATCCTCTAAGTTTTGTTTGATTTCCACAGACATTTTTCTACCTCCTTCAAAGTATATGTTAAGCGCATACCTCGCTCCAAATTTTTTAATTAATATTTTGTTCTTTAATTACCAGAAATAATCAAAATTCGAAATTCGAATATCGAAATCCTAAACAAATCCGAATATCAAAATAAAAAATCTTAAATTCGTTTTGAGCATTTGAATTTATAGTTTTGAATTTGTTTCGAGTTTCGAATTTCCGCAGTTTAAACCGACCTGGACAAATAAGTATTTTCCTGCCATTTGTCTGGCTTCAACTGTTGTCGCCCCTCCTAAACTTAAGGGCAGATTTGCCCAACACAATCAGTATACCAAAAACAGCACCAATCAGGCAAGCCAGAGCAAAAAGATCTCCAAAGCGCGTATAAAAAGTGACCTGGCGGAGCATTGGTAACGGCCTGGTCAGTGCGGTCTCTTCGAGCAGTTGAGTTGAAGCTAAGATGCGGCCCGCAGGATCAATGAAGCCACTGATACCCGTGTTGGCCGCCCGGGCTAAAGCCCGCCGGTTTTCCACTGCCCGAAAGATGGTCATCGAAAAATGCTGGTAAGGACCGCTGGTCGTGCCAAACCAGGCGTCATTGGTGATGTTGATCAGCAGGGTGGCGCCGTTTTTTACCAGCTCGCGGGACAGGACGGGGAAAATGACCTCGTAGCAGATCTGAATACCGAGGGCGTCTTTTTTCCAGGGCAGGATCTTGCCGGGTTTGCCCGGCCGGAAATCACCGACCTGGGCCACAAGCTTTCCCAAAAACGGAAGCCAGCGTTCAAGGGGAACATATTCGCCGTACGGCACGAGGTGGGTTTTGTCGTATTTGCCGACATTTTTAGTTTTGGGGCTGATCAGATAGGCGCTGTTAAAATAGATGACATTTTCGCTCTCGCGTGCAACCGATGGGCTTCCGACCAGAAAATCAATACCGGTCTCTTCGATACCGGCCATGACCATCTCGGTGGGGCGCTTGTCGAAAAACAGATAAAATGGTGTTGCGGATTCAGGCCAGACAATTAAATCCGGGTTTTCTGATTTTACCGTATGCGATAATCGCAGGTGCTTTTTGATGGCGGCAAATTGATGCGCCGGGTCCCATTTTATGGCCTGGTCGATGTTTCCCTGGATAACCGCCACCCGCGCCGTTGGCGATGTGGCCACTCGTTCTTCAATTGACTGAATGCGCCATGCGCCGTAGAACGAGGCCATAAGCAACCCCGCAACAAAGATCCCGATGGCGCTGATCAGCAGCGGCTTTGAAACCGGCAAATCGTGCCACGTTTTTCGGCGGGCATAGGTGAAGGCCACAAAAATACAAGCGTTGCTAAAGGCGATCAGAAAGGATACGCCATAAACGCCGAACAGATCTGCAATTTGGATCAGGAGGTGTCTCAAATACAGGGCGTGTCCGAGCAATGCCCATGGAAATCCGGTAAAAATAAACGTTCGAACGTATTCGAGCGCCACCCAGAGCAGCGGAATGCTGATCAGGCACCGAACCGGTGTGCGGCCGACAGTAGCAAGCGCCGCGGAAAAAACAGCCGGAAAAAGCGCCAGAACAGTCGCAAAGAGAAACAAAATGGCAACGCTCATGTACCAGGGAAGATACCCGTAAGTTCGCATGACCGGCACCACCCAGTACAGCAGGGTCAGGTAGTGGACCAAACCGGTAATAAAACCCATACGAAAGCTTTCCCTGGCAGAAAGATTCGCCAGAGCCACCAGCAAGGGTACGAGCGCAAACCAGGCCAGCCAATCCAGTCCGACTTTGGGAAATGATCCGGTCAGCAGCAGGCCGCTTGCAGCCGCCAGCAACATCTGTGTTCGGTCGTTTTTCAATTCTTTATAGGCTCCGAGAGAATGCCCAACTTAACTGGGTGCCGCCATAGTTCTATTACACAATGGGTATAGGTTGGCCGGTTGCCTGTTGAGCCGGTTAGGCCGGTTAAAAAAGGAATCATATCTGATTAATTTTAACCGGCAAACGGGCCAACGGGTAACGGGCTAAACCCTTTTACGATAGCTTCTATTGTGCCGGTATTCGCCTGAGCCGTCAATAGGTTTACTGATATTGATGTTTGCCCCGGGCGATTCGTAAGCCCGGTTTGAGTTTTTATTGCAGATATCATACAATAATTATTTACCACTGATTATATTGATAGGGAATTCTTCATATTATGAAAGCATCAAGCAGGGCAATGCTTTTATCCGGGCTGGTATATCCGGGTCTCGGGCAATTGCTTGCCGGACATAAGCCCTCGGGTTTGATTTTTGTTCTGGGGACATCCGTCGGGTTGATCGTGCTCTTTTATCGCCTGATGCAAAGGGCCTACCGGCTTATGGAGCAAGCCATTCCCCGATTGGCCGATGAAACACTGGATCTGCAAACCTTAAAAGAGCTGGTCGAGCGCAGTTCAACCGGCGGCTGGGGAATTGAAAATCTTTGTTTGATGGGTATTGTTGGCTGCTGGCTGGCGGCAATTGTGCACGCCTATTTTGTTGGTAAGAAAATCGATTCACAACCTCCATCCAAACAATAAAAATTTAACCGCAAAAGCACAAAAACAGGAAAAATAATGAAACATTTCGTGCTTTTTAAATTTCGTGTTTTTGTGGTAAGTGGTTGATCAATAGATTCTCAGAACATTGCTTGGCTGGCTATGGATTTAAAAAAACTTTCACTGAATATACTGCCCGAGCGGATGGCTGTTTGCCGCTTTGAACCTTCGGCTTTGCTGCCGGAGGGGTTGG